>WFZY01000149.1 GCA_015489265.1 Flavobacteriaceae bacterium
AACTGCGCAAAAGTAGCTTTTGTTAAAAACAACAACGCAAAAATTAAAAATACTTTTTTCATTTGAAATTGTTTATTTATTGTATTGAGCTTAAGCTCATTCTATTCAATGATTAATTGATAATTTCTATAATAACCGGTGAAACTTTTTTAATTTGATAACCAGAGCTACCTTTTAAGAAAGCTTTGATATTATAAATTTGAACATTTTGTCCACGTTTTACACGACGTAATAATTGTTTGGCTTTGGCATCTAAATGCGTTCCGTTAACACGTAAGGTCGGTTGTCCGGGGACTTTAAAGTCAAAGCTTCTGACACCGAGTTTGACATCAAAATCAAAATCAGGTAATGTAGCCCCAACAGTGGATAAGCCTAAGTTACGCTTGGGCATTTTGATGACACCGCTTTCACCACGTACAGTACCAACCGGTGGTGGAATGTTTTTCACACGGAAGGTTTTGCTGTCAGACACCGGTTTACCGTTAATTTTACCGGATACTTTAATTTGAACGGTTTTTCCTTTATATTTAGTAACATCCATCACATATTTACCGGTACTGACTTTGGTTAAACCCGGAGCAGAAACATGTACTTGGTTATCAGGTACACCCGGTATAGAAATGGACAATGGATTTTTAACCCCACGATACACGACATTCATTTTGTCGGCAGAAATAACCGCACTATTAGGAACCGGAATAACGGCATATTTGATTACGAAAGGTAAAGGTATGTCTTTTCCATTTTCGTTAAAGACAATTTTACCTTTCACTTCTTTATCGCCAACATTGCCTGCCGGAATATCCAAATGTACATAGCCACTGGTTAACTGTTCTTTAGGAACCGGTTTGCCATTTAAGATAACTTCTTTAAAGCTCATAGTGCTATCCACACGACCCAACGCTACTTTACCGGTAACTTTTTCACCGGGGAAATAAGCAGATTTATCTAATACAACAACAGGTTCATAGTTCGTTACTGATACGTCAGAAGCCATTTGACCACGAAGCATAGTGGATAAAACTTCATTTTCAGTTTCTTTGGCTTTATTGACATAACTATCTAATTTAAACATAGTTGAAACGGTAGGAAAACCTTCAAAATTGGCCATTAACCAGGGCTCAACGCGTTTACCTTTTTTTCCGTGCTTCACATCAGCCGTATTAAAACGCTGCATGATATTATTTTTCATTTCGGCTGATAATGGTTTGCCGTCAATTTTTAAATTTAAAAGATAGTTTCTATAATCTTCTATTTTTTGTTGAAATTCTTTAGCTTTCTTAGTAATTTTTCCATTTAAGAAGAACATATCATCAACGGTAGATGATTTATCCATACTTTCATAGTCTAATTCTTTTGGGATTTTACCTTTAAATTCTTTCTTTAGAATTTCATTTTTTAAATTTTCAATATAAGCTTTGAAATCATTTGATTTTGACTCCAACTGATTAGCCAATTTACTTTTTTCGCTATATTTAGCGGGCTGCTCTTTAGCTTTTTGTGCTAAAGTTTGCAATAAATATTGATTGGACTTGGTTTTCATTTTGGTAGCTGCCACCACTTCTTCTGAAGATTTTCCAAAAGCCGAAAGGACTTTTTTGGACATTTGCAGTGCCAACATCGCAATAAAGACCAAATACATCAAATTGATCATTTTCTGTCTAGCTGATAATTTACCTCCTGCCATTATGTAATATTTTTTTAGTTAATAAATAGTTTAAGTTAAGATTAGTAAAAAACAATTCTACTATTTTTTAACATTCATGGCTGAAAGCATACCGCCGTAAACATCATTTAAGCTGGCCAAATTATCTTTAAGTTTAGCCATATTATCTTTTAATTGTTCGGCGTAAGCAGCAGTTTCTTCATTGGCAGTAGCGTTTTTATTAACGCTATCCAATTGTACTTTATAAAGCGAATTCAAATTTTCCAATTGAGATGAAGCCATTGCTAATTCTTCAGCATATTTTCTGGTTGAGCCGGCTGCATCGGTAACAACATCCATGCTTTTTGCGGCTTCGTGCAATTTGTTGATGCTTTCCCCTAAGCTCTTCATTAAATTAGAATCTAATTGGGCTTCTTGCAGCATTTTATCTAATTTTTCAGATAAACGGGCTTCCAATTCAGCTTCGGTTTTATCTTTTCGTTTGCGTGGCGCACCACCGGCTAATTCGGGGTAAACCAAAGACCAATCCAACTCATCTTCTTGCGGTTCAAAGGCAGAAAAGAAAAAGATAAATGCTTCCGTTCCTAAACCTATCATTAACAGGACATCACCAGGAATACCTAAAATGGGCATGTGTAAGATTTTACCCAATGCTCCCAAAATAACAACTGATGCACCTATACTATATGCCATATGGAATATAGTCTTAATTTTTTTTGATGATTTAAATAATGCCATAGTAATAAGTTTTTAGTTAGTTAGTAATTAGAGTTTATTGTTTTATTGTTTGTTAATTTTTGTTAATTAATGTTGACCTTTGCGAGCTAATTTTCTAGCATTTACCCCCATAAAGTCTTGCACACATCTAAAGCCGATATAACTGCGGGCGGTATCAGCATATTCATAGGCTCTGGAATGTACTTGAATAAAATATTTAACATCTTTCCATGAACCACCTCTAACAATCTTTCTTTTGTTAGCATAAGCATCGGTTGTTGGATTAAATGAGGCACCGAAATAATAAGAATCGGGATAATAAGATGAGTTGGTCCATTCGGCTACATTACCTGCCATATTATAAAGGTTATAACCGTTTGGATTATAGGATTTGGCTCGCGCTGTAAAGACTGCTTGATCAGAACCATAATCACCTCTTAAAGGCTTAAAGTTTGCCAAGAAACAACCTTGTTCATTCATCGTATAAGGACCGCCCCAAGGATAGTCATTACCTTCCATACCACCGCGAGCGGCATATTCCCATTCAGCTTCAGTCGGCAAACGGAAGTTGTGTAATGGAGCTCTTTTTTTACTTCTCAAAAACCAAGTCATTTTTTTAGTTCTATAATCGGCAAATGCTGTTGCTTGATACCAATTGACGCCTACTACCGGATAATCACTGTAAGCATCATGCCAAAAATAATCGTTGTGCATGGGGTCATTATACGCATACATAAAATCTTTAACCCACACTGTTGTGTCGGGATATACTTGAATAACCGTATCCTTAATATGTTGAGAGCGTTTTTCACCTTTACGAGCTGCTTCTCCGGTATCATAACGACGTAGTTTGTAAACAAATTTATTAACGTCGAACATACGTTCGGCATCACCGGTTTCTTCTATAGGCAAGTACATAGAATCCATAACTTCGGCATAGTATTCATCCGGAAATTTGTTGACATTAAAGATCAACGGTACTTTCCAATTGAGTACTTTTCCGGCATTTTCATCATCAGGATTACTCAAACTGCCATAAGTATTCATCATATATTTATTGTAGGCATTTTTTACGGTATCCAAAGATTTGAACATATATTTACCTATACCTTTTTTAGGTGTTGCCTCCATTTCTTCAGCTAAAACCGCCAAACGATATCTGATAATGGAATCACGAACATAATTTACAAACTCACGATATTCGGCATTTGTAATTTCGGTTTCGTCCATATAAAACGCTCTAACCGTAACAGTTCTGGTTGGAGCATTTAAGGCATATTCCTTATCTTCATTTTGCTTACCCATAACAAAGGCACCGCCCGGTATCAAACTCATACCATAAGGTTGATAGGGATGCCAAGAGTGTCCTTTTACACCGACAATCTCTCCACGTTGGTAGTTATTTCCACATCCTGTTAATAAAGTAGCAATGATAGCGGAAAAAGCTATAAGTTTTTTCATAAATATGTTAAATTTAATCGTGTTATTTCAATATATAATTTCAGCGCACAAATATAAAAATAAAATATAATCAAAAACAAATTTTCTCAATTAATATTTGCATTTTGATTATTTCCATAATAAATAAACATTATCATCCAAATATAATAATTTTTTTAGATTTAGATGGCAATTATAAATCACATATGTAATTATATGCTTATTTTATTAATAATTCGCAAAATCCTTTTAGTTATTTGCCCTTTTAAAGCCTCTTGATAATCATTTTCAGAGCATGGCATTAACCGATTATTTGTCTCAAACTGAGATAGTTTAAACCACCAACGATTGGTTTTTTGATTTTTATAAAAGATTAATTTTAAAACATCATTCTCAACATAAAATTTTAACAATTCCGGTTTTGAAATCTCAGGATACTCTACTTGATTCTTATGTTTACCATCTATATAATACCATAACATTTGACTTATCAAGTTGGCGCCGGTTAATCTTTTGTCCAAAAGCGGATTGTACTCAAAGACACCGAAAAACTTATTTTTAGGTGCAATACCTGACAGCCGCGCCAATTGGCATATTTCAATACCGTCAAAGCCATTGGGCATCCCTTGCTTTTGTGCGGGCATATCGGCATATTTTATACTTCTAGTATCCACACTTACGATATGGGCTTCTCGCAATTCGGGTTCTGCCTCATTAATATCTTTTTTCAAATCGCCCAAATTAAAATAATCAATATATAATTGATCCAGTATTTTAAACTTTGACGGATGGTTGAAAAAACTTTGAACCCCAAACAAACCCAGATTTTGTAATTGCGAATTTTGTTTGCTCAATATCTCTGTTAAATAATTTTCATTATCGGTTTCGTTATCTGTCAATGAACTATCAATAAACGCGTCTATAACGCTCAAATTATATACTTTATTGTTTAAATCATAATAATTTGTTAAACCCAGTGTCACATCTTGACTACCGCCTAAAATTATTAGTGATGCATCAACCGGTAAAAGAGAAAGTAGTTCTTGTAAATATTCATAAGTTTGTTGTGGTGATTTGGTGTTACGCAAATTGCCCAAGTCACAAATATTTAGGTGCCATTCACCCGGAAACAGTTTATAAAATGCTTGCCGGATGGCATCCGGTGCTAAATTGGTGCCTTCATTATCGATAGCATTCCGGTCCTCACCTACCCCTATTATGACAATGTCAGCTTTATGGATATCCGGAAAATGATTTTCGGTGTAGGGTTGAATTGCACCGGCAATATTTCCATATGATTTTGCCGTTTTAAAATCGAAATGTCCGGATAAAGGGCTTAATAAATTCTTAAGCATTTTATTTTAAATTCTTTTGGGCAACTTCTAAAGTTATACTTTCCGGATCCGTTCCTTTGGGTAACATCACTTTCTTTTTACCTTTGACTATGACCAAACGTCCCCATTTGCCTTTTTGCAATGAAATCCCTTCATCTTTCCAGACTTTGACCATTTTTTCCTTTTCCTTTTTGATTTTATGCTGAATCAATTCAACGATATCTTTCTCTGATAAATTATCAAAATCGTATTTTTTTGAAACATTAATAAATAAATCATTCCACTTGATAAAAGGGCCAAAGCGTCCCTTGCCTTTAAATACGGGTTTACCGTCATAAGTAGCAATAGGTTCGTCTGCCTTTAATTTTTTTTGAATTAAATCAATTGCCTGTTCCAAAGTAATACTTATAGGGTCAACTGTATTAGGTATGGAAATAAATTTTTTATCAAATATAATATAGGGACCATATCTTCCGGTGGCAATAACAACATCTTTACCATCATATTGACCAATATTTTTTGGAAAACTAAACATACTTAATGCCTGTTCCAGTGTTATATCATTTAAACTGACCCCCTTGGGTGCTCCTGCAAATTCCGGTTTTTCGTCTTCATTAGATTCGCCTATTTGCACTAAGGGGCCGTATTGCCCGATTTTGACATAGACATTTTTACCGGTTTTAGGGTCGATTCCAAGCAGCCTTTCACCTCTAGCCCTAATGGCATTTTTAGCTACATCTTCTACTATAGGATGAAATTCATGGTAAAATTCTTTTAAAGTTTCTTTCCAAGATTTGTCACCTTCGGCAATTTTATCTAATTCTTGTTCGATTTTTGCCGTAAAATTGTAATCGAGAATATGATCGAAATTTTCAGTTAAAAAATCATTTACAATAATACCAATATCTGTCGGGACC
>WFZY01000150.1 GCA_015489265.1 Flavobacteriaceae bacterium
TGCAAATGTGCCTAAACATTTAAGTAGGCGAGAACCCGCTATGCGCTATATATAATGTTGGTAGCCGTTTTTTTTATTCAATCAAAAAATAACCAAAGCATGCAATATTTACATGCTTTGGTCATATTTTATTTTTGTTTTTGTTAATTTAGTTTGTCTAAGTCTATCCAAAAATGACCATTTTTAATTACTAGGGAATCTTGGGCAACCGGACTATACAAAGTCATATTAAAATTACCTTTAATTTCTCTTTTATCCGGGGATAAATAGGTGATTTCCATACTACCACAATTATCTTCTGATATATACAAAACATGTGGATAACCATACACATATATATAAGCTTGATTCTGATTTAGGTAAGTATAACCACCGGCGCCTTCGGGTGTGCCTTCATCACTGTGTTTTAATGTATAGGTACCTGTGTGTGTAATTCCACCATAGAAAAATAAACCTAAATGAAATGAATCATGTTTATAACCACCGATCATGTAACCTTGATGATTTGCGCCGGCTTCTTCATTATAATCCAATCCCGGAATTGAACCTTGAATACCTTGATAATCTTCCGCAACATAAAGCTTATCTTTACCATCTTTTTCAATATAGAAGTAAAAATTGTTTACGGTGGTCGGTGGTTTGGGTTCTTCATTTTTGACCGGTTCTGCCGGTCTTAATTTGATGCAACCGGAAAGTGTCAAAAATATTAAACTTAACAATAAAATTTTTGTTTTCATAGTGATAGTTTTTATTCTTTAATAATCATTTTACTTACATTTTCACCATTCACAACAACTCTGATAATCCTGATGTCGCCGGAATTGCCGGTATTGCTTACATCTATTTTATCATTAATAACGGGCGCATCTGTTATTTTAGTGCCATATTGGTCATAAATTTCTTTAATAGGCATAGCAGAAAGCGCTGTATATCCATTACATCTGTCAATCACTTGGTATCTATCTGGTGCAACTTTTTTGATAATATAACATTTATCAGGATTTGGACCAAAGAATGGTTTACTTACTGAACCACTTTCATTTGTAACGGTAACTATGCCGTAATAATCATTAGAATTGATATCGGCAGTTCTATCGTCTGCATAGTTAATATTGCCTGTTCCGTGTGTTAATTCCCATGTGACATTAGTTATACCTTGTTGGTCTAACGGAAGATTTTCGTCACCGGTTCTTAATTGGATTGTATGGTCGCCATGGTGGATTGGATCAATAATAGGTAAACATAAAATATCTTTGGATATACTTGAATTATTTACAGTTGCTGTAAGCGTTGCTATTCCAGTAGGTGAATCTTTGGTTACTGTAATAGAATTATTTGTGCGACTAATTTCAGTTAAACCATCTAATGTCCAAGTGACATTTTGAGTCGTATTGACTTGGTAAGTTCCTTGATCACCGGGACATAGGTGTTGTGGTCCTGTTAAGGTTAAGGGTGCTGAACATAAACTACTGTCAGGGAATGGTTCATTATGGTAGTTTCCTATAATTTCTTGAAATAACCAGTCCATATTATTTTGATTTAACTCAATATGCGATTCATTATGTAAGGGGGCGTAATAACAATCAAATGGTGTTAAATTTTGTGAAGAAAGATTACCATAATGGCATAAAGATTCGTTAAGTTTTTTGTTACTGCCTTTAAAATCCAGTGAACTTTTTGTAGGAATAAAGCTAAATCGATGTTTAAACTGATGAATAAATCCAGCGATATGAATATTTAAATTTACATTAGGTGGTAACCAAGGTAAATTGAGATGCAAAATAGAGTATTGAATATCATTAAAATTATTTGAAAAATCGGGGATGTCATCAAAAAAACTACCGTTACTTGCATCAAAACTTCCAAGTTGCGGGTCAGATATTGTTACTTTATAAGCATCACTGATTGAGCTGAAAGCAGTTATCAAATTTCCATAGTTAAAATTAAATGCAACGGAAGGTCCATTGTTTGCATCAAATTTTATATTTCCGTTCACTAAACCAGCCACAATAGGACTGTAAGACCAAAATGTTATTTCTAAAAAAATATCTGAACCGACGCCATAGGTCTCACCAAAAAAACTACCATTAATTACAGCAATTTTTCTTAAATTTTGAGGATACCCCAGATTATTTAATTCATTTTTAAATCGATTTCTATAATTCGGGGCACCACCGGATACTACTTCAAAAAGATAACCTGATGTGTAATGTTCATTAAAAATATGTTTAACCAACATTTGTTTTGATGCAACACGTGATAAAGCATCCATACCACCAAACCGGTTTAATGATGTGTTGATATTTGGCGTTCCGTTTAAAGCATTTAAGTTGTCACCATACATTCCTATATGTTCAGCTAATGCTTGAAATCCAACAGGTACATTTGCCCCTTGATGAGGTGCATCAAATGATACCCATAATTTAACGTTATGGTTAATCCCTTCATTTTCCATTTCTTTTAATGCCCATCTGGAAACCAAGCCACCCATACTCGGTCCAATTAAGATGGATTGTTCATTGCTGTTATTTGCAACTAAACTATCGTTGACAGCTTGGATTAGTTTTTTTAACACTTTGGCATTACGTTGAATATAATCTGCACCACCTTTTCTTATTTTACCACCGGTGATTGTATCTAATTGATAATTGCCAGTTGTAAATGATATGTTCGATAC
>WFZY01000151.1 GCA_015489265.1 Flavobacteriaceae bacterium
ATTCTTTCCTTAATTGCTTCACAACGGTTAATATATGGTGTCGTAGCGGGCTTAAAATTCGCTAACTTCGCCTTATGCTACAAAGATAGGAAAATTCATAGAATTTTTCTATCTTATATTTGCACCAGTAAAATTCTATGAATTTTCCGGTGCAAATATGCCAAAACATTGAAGTAGGACAGAACCCGCTATGCGCTATATATAATGTTAGGCATTGTTTATTTATTTTTTATTTATTTTTTTTGAAATAAAGAAATTAGCTAATTCCAAAGAAACAATATAATTTCCCGTATCAAGTTCTGATATATCAATATTTGTTTTCGTTCCACAATTTTTCTTTTGTATGATGATTTTTCCTTGCATATCAGTTATAGTTAAATCTTTTATTATTTCAGGCGATGATATATTTATATAATAAGAACACGGATTTGGATACACCTTAACTGATTTAATAATTTCATCTAAAACAGAAACTGTCGCAATATCTGTATATTGCAAGCTGTTTAATGCACTTGATGAATGAGGTGTCTGATTTCCACCCATTATATACAAATTATTATTAACAACTTCTGCCCCAAAATGTCTCCGCCCTATCATATTTTGACTAACACAATCTACATATTCATTCAAATCAATATCATAATAACCTATATGTGTTAAATCTTGATAATCTCCTATAATCCATATCTTATGCCCAAATACAGCAGTAGAATGAGCTGAAATTCCAACCGGCATATTTAATAAATGTTGCCAAGTGTTCGTTTGAATATCATAAGTATCAATCCGGCTCAATACAGAACCGTTGTAACCACCTATAACATATATTTTTCCATCAACTGCTTCACCTCTTGTTTCTCTACCGACATCCATATCAGCTAACATTGTCCATTGATCAAGTGTAGGATTGTATCTTAAAAGTTTATTAGAATAACCGGACACACAACTTCCTCCGAAAAAATATATATTATTATTCCAAACACAATTCCCTGCACTGCGAACGGGATAAGGATTAATCGATAACAAAGTAATATTACCTGTTTGCAAATCTATTTTTTCTAATTGATCATTATATGACGAAGGCGTAATACCATTGAAAATCATTGTTGTCCGATAAAAATCTGAATTGATAATTTTCCGTATTTAAGTATCTGAAAATCAAATATAGGATTTTTATTTTCAAAAATAAGCCCCCTATGTCGGAAAAAGTGAGTTTTCATACAGATTTTTACGTTCTTTTATAGCTTCCTTCCATGATTGTTCAGGGTCTTCCAAAAATCTGTAAATATTTATGTAATCCATAAGGTGCATTCTGATTAAAGAAACTAAATTTGAGAATGCCCACTTACGTTTTACCTTCTTTTTTATTAGAGTTACAAGCAAATTAGCTATCATACTGACCCAAATTTGTATTTCAATGGCATTTTGATTATCACCTAAAAAATATTTTAATGGAAAATTTTGTTTTAATTGTTTAAAAAGTGTTTCTATCTGCCACCTTTTCTTATAGATTAAAGTAATGGTCTGCGCTTTAAGTTCAAAATTATTGGTGATGAATACCAATGTTTTATCGCTATTTTCATCATGATATGTTATACGCCTTACTCTAAGTTTCTTTTCTTCATCATTTTCTTTATAACTCAAAAATATCTCCTCATCTTTTTGGACACCGCTGTCCGTCTTGTTCGGTATTTCAAATATCTCTCCTTGCTGATAAACGGCATTTTTCTTTTGTCTTGTAACAAAGCTTATGTTATCAGATGTAAAACGAGCATATTGTTTGTAATCATTGTAGGCTCTATCAAAAACCATAATAGAACCTTCCGGTAAATTAATATGTTGTAAAAAATTTCTGTCATGACGTGCAGCGGCACTATATCTTACCAGCTTGGGCATATTCTCTTGTGCATTTATCATTACATGCGCCTTTATACCGCCTTTCTTTTTACCATTTATAGGATTACGCCCGGCTGCTTTTAAAATGGCTTTAAACAGGCTTATTGTGGTGGAATCAATCATAAAAAGCCGTTTTAAATCTAATTCCGAATCGCGGCTGTCCGATAAAAACTGCCTGTTATCTTGATAAATTTTCATATAGATGTCTTCAAAGACTTTGCTTGAACGACGTTTATTAGCATCTGACAATGTGCTACGTTTTGGCATGTAATCTAATCCTAAATGATTTATCTTGTAAGAATTCGCTAGAAAGCCTATTACTGCTTCTCTTAAAGAGCTTACACCTTCGAATACACTATACAACATAACAACCAGATGTTTGTATGTCGTAAATTGCTTTGTATATCTGTCCGCTTTATGTTTTGCTGCTATACGGTCGATTTTTGATTTGTCAACGAATTGTAATAGCTGAGAAAAAATCGGCTGTCCGATAAAATTTTTATCTTTGCTCATATCTTTGTGAATTATAATTTTGCTAAATGCAAAGATAATAGCGAGGGGCGATTTCTTCAAACCTCGCTTTTTCTAAAAAATTGGTAGTTTTACCGGACAACAATGGTTTTTTCCTTTAAACTGCATTAAAAGATATTTGGTATTTTAGCTTTTTATTTCAATAAATAGCTAAAAGATTTTAATTTTATATAATATATAATGTGTAACCAAAAAATCATGGCATGATTTTGGGTATTTAAGAAAAAAATGACCAAAAAAACTTGTATATTTACAAAGTTTTTTATTTTTGCCGAACATTAATCAATAAAAAATAAATATTATGTCTGACATTGCATCAAGAGTAAAAGCAATTATCGTTGACAAATTAGGTGTTGACGAAAACGATGTAACCCCTGAAGCTAACTTTACAACTGACCTAGGGGCTGATTCACTTGACACAGTTGAATTAATTATGGAGTTTGAAAAAGAATTTGATATTCAAATCCCTGATGATCAAGCTGAACAAATCCAAACTGTGGGTCAAGCCGTTAAATACATTGAAGAAGCATTAAACTAAGAGTTTTATGGAATTGAAACGAGTTGTTGTTACGGGTTTAGGAGCATTAACCCCTATTGGTAAAGATGTCGCATCCTATTGGCAAGGTTTAATCAACGGTGTCAGTGGAGCGGCGCCTATTACCCGGATTGATGCTTCTAAATTCAAAACTCGTTTTGCTTGTGAAGTTAAAGATTACAATCCGACCGACTATTTTGACCGCAAAGAGGTGCGTAAAATGGACTTATACGCTCAATTTGCACTTATTGCATCGCGCGAAGCCATAAAAGATGCTAAGTTTGATGACGACAAACTCAATCATGAGCGTGTCGGTGTCATTTTTGGTTCGGGTATCGGCGGCTTACAAACTTATGAAGATGAAGTTCGTAATTTTGTTCAAGGAAACGGTACACCGCGTTTCAATCCGTTTTTTATTCCGAAAATGATTTCGGATATGGCGGCAGGACTGATTTCTATTGAAAACAAATTTTACGGACCTAATTACGCTACGGTTTCTGCCTGTGCGACATCATCCAATGCCATTATCGATGCTTATAACATTTTACGACTCGGTATGGCGGATGTCATGGTAACCGGTGGTGCTGAAGCCGCTATAACCAATGCCGGTGTCGGTGGCTTTAACGGGTTGAGAGCTTTATCAACTCGAAATGATGACTACAAAACAGCTTCAAGACCTTTTGATAAAGACCGCGACGGTTTTGTTATAGGAGAAGGCGGCGGTGCCATTATTTTAGAAACACTGGAACATGCCAAAGCCAGAGGAGCTAAAATTTATGCCGAAATACTCGGTGCCGGCATGTCTGCCGATGCCTACCATATGACCGCACCGCATCCGGAAGGTAAAGGCGCAGCACTTGTCATGAAAAATGCTTTGCAAGACGCTAACTTGCAACCCAAAGCTATTGATTATGTCAATGTCCACGGGACTTCAACTCCCTTAGGTGACATTTCGGAAATCAAAGCAATTAAACAAATTTTTGGCGAACACGCCTACAATCTCAATATCAGTAGTACCAAGTCGATGACCGGACACTTACTAGGTGCCGCAGGTGCGATTGAAGCCATCGCTTCTATTTTGGCTATTAACAACGGTGTGATTCCACCGACCATTAACCACTTTACGGACGATCCTGAAATAGACCCCAAACTAAATTTGACTTTTAACCAAGCTCAAAAACGCAACATCAATACGGCTATTAGCAATACATTCGGGTTTGGTGGTCATAATGCTTCTATTATTTTTGGTAAATATTAAACCTGTTCTTTGCGTTTATTAAAGAAAATCTTAGGACTGAATAAAATTGTCGAAAACCATGATTTGGAACGACAATTAGAAAATATTTTACCTTTTAAACCCCAAAATTTATCTTTTTATCGAGAAGCTTTAACCCATAAAGCTAAAAATCTTAAGGACGAAAACGGCAACAAAATCAATTTTGAACGCTTGGAATTTTTAGGTGATGCCATTATTGAAACTGTGGTATCTGAATTTCTTTACAAAGAATTGCCTTACGCAACCGAAGGTGAATTAACCGTCATGCGTGCCAAAATAGTTAACCGCAAACACTTAAATCAGTTAGGACAAAGTTTAAATATCACCGAATTGCTCAACACGAAACTGACTCAAAGACAAATGGGACATGACATATCCGGCAACTTATATGAAGCATTAGTCGGTGCTATCTTTTTAGATAAGGGCTATGCCGGCGCCAAAAAATTCATTTATTCGAGCATGATTGACTCTCATATCGACTTGGAAAAACTCGAAAAAAAAATCAGCAGTTATAAAAGTTTTATGATTGAATGGGCACAAAAAAATCACTTTCCTTTTGAATTCATTGCACAAAATGATACCAACAATGGTAAAAATAATTATTTTCGTGTTAACTTTGTCCTAAATAATAAAAAAATAAGCCAAGGTCGTTCATCAAGCAAAAAGAAAGCCGAAGAGATAGCCGCCCGTCGGGCTTATTATACCATTCAACCCGATAAAAATGGCAAAAAGAAAGAAAATACGCAAACACATCATCAAATTTGACGAACTGACTAATGATATCGGTTTTGTTTTAATCGGTATGCAAACCGGCCAAGCGCTTTACAAATTAGCTTTCGACTTTAACCGCTTATTTTCTTGGGACTTACAACTGCAACCTGACCTTAAAGTTATCAGAAAAAACAAAGAAGTATCTTTTGAAAATTATGCCACTTCGGAAAACAGCATCGGGCAAAAAATCCGATTGCTTAATAATGAGATACTAATACCTATGGCGCATCCCAATACATTATTTGACACCGATGAGGCCTATTATTTATTTTCAAAATTGCCGGCAATTAATTACATCTTGATGCTACCCGAAGATGAAGGCTTCGATTACAAAAGCATTCAACAAAATTTTAAAGTACATTATTCCATTAAGTTTATTGAAGTAGATCTGGTACAATGTGGTACCGCTTTCCCTGTTTTTCCTGTTTAAAAATACTTGGCTTTCAATATTTCTTTTTATCTTTGAAGCGTACAATATTTAACTGACGGCATCAGTTAATATAGTAAAATTTAACACCTAAAATTTAAGACATTATTATGAAAAAAATTATTTTAAGTTTGATTGTTTTATCCGTTTTATCATCTTGTGTCAGTTCAAAAAAATACCAGCAATTAGATGATAAATACATCAAAATGCGCAGTGAAAACGTTGAACTCAAAGATCAATTGGATTCATTGTCAAACAAACAAATGCGTTGTCAATCGGCTTTAGATCGATTACAAATACAGTATGACAATTTACAAAGCAAATATGCCACACTGGATAAGTTATATCAAGTCAAAGACAATGCTTACAAAAAACTACAAGCCAGTTATGCAGCACTTTCGCAAAGCAGCAGCCAAACTTTGGCTTACGAAGCAGAAAAAAGTCGCAAATTGTTAGACTCTTTAAATTTTAAGCAAAAAGAGTTAGCCAAAGAACGGGCGGCACTGGATCAACAAATCAAAAAAATAAAACAATTGGAAAATTTGATTGCGCAAAAAGATGCTAAATTAAATAATCTGAAAGGTTCGTTAAACCGCGCACTCAACAAATTTAAAGGACAGGGCTTGAAAGTGACGGAAAAAGACGGAAAAATATATATTTCCATGGAAAACAAACTATTGTTTGATTCCGGTAGTTGGCACGTAAAACAAAACGGGCGTGATGCTATTAAAACCATTTCCAATATTCTGTCTATCAATCCGGATGTAGAAATTATGATTGAAGGTCACACAGATAATGTGCCATACCACGGTAAAGGTGCTATTCAAGACAATTGGGATTTGTCGGTCAAACGCGCTACATCTGTTGTGCGTCAATTGATGAAAAACAAAAATATAGACCCCAAACGTTTGATTCCTGCCGGTCGCAGCAAATATTTGCCGGTTGCCGATAACAGCACTCCGGAAGGTAGAGCCAAAAACCGGCGTATTGAAGTCATCTTAACCCCGCGTTTAGATGAAATCATGAACCTGTTAAACAACTAATTTTTATGAAGATTACAGTCGTTGGAACCGGTTATGTCGGTTTGGTTACCGGCACTTGTTTTGCCGAATCGGGAAATGAGGTCATTTGCGTAGATATTAACGAGGACAAAGTCAAAAAAATGCAACAAGGCAACGTGCCTATTTATGAGCCGGGCTTGGAAACCTTGTTTCACCGCAATATCAAAGCCGGTCGATTAAATTTCACGACTGATTTAAAACAAGGGGTAGATGCCGGCGAAATTATTTTTTTGGCATTACCGACACCCGAAGATGAAGACGGTTCGGCAGATTTGTCTTATGTAATGGATGTTGCCGGAAAAATAGGAAATTTGATGGAAGAAAATCCGGATACATCTTATAAAATTATCGTCAACAAAAGTACTGTTCCGGTTGGGACGGCTGAAAAAGTCGAAAATATTATCAAAGCCGAAACCGACAAATCATTTGATGTCGTTTCCAATCCTGAATTTTTAAGAGAGGGCTTTGCTGTTGATGATTTTATGAAACCCGAAAGAATCGTCATAGGAACCCATTCTGAAAAAGCACAAGAAAAAATGCGGCTGTTATATGAACCCTTTGTGCGTTCGGGTAATCCCATTATTATGATGGATCCACGCTCGGCAGAAATCACCAAATATGCATCCAATGCATTTTTAGCGATGAAAATTACTTTTATGAACGAAATTGCCAATTTTGCTGAAAAAGTAGGCGCTGATGTCAATAAAATACGTATCGGAATGGGAACTGACTCACGTATTGGCAAACGCTTTTTGTTTCCCGGCATCGGCTACGGC
>WFZY01000152.1 GCA_015489265.1 Flavobacteriaceae bacterium
ACAATACCCATGCAAAATTGCCAACCGCAATACTCATAGTGTCTAAATCTGCTAAATAAAGTTTAATCACATTGACATTGATAGCATATCCGATGGTCGCCGCCAAAACCAATAAGGCATACCAATAATTGGATTCCGGATGGCTCTGTGCGCCTGCCCCAACCAATAAAATTGTGCCGAGAATACCAAGCGCAATACCGGCAATCTGCCGTTTGTTAAACAAATAATGAAAGAAAAAATAACCGACCAAAAGTGTGTTGAGCGGTGTAAATGAATTCAAAATAGCCACAATACCGCTATCAATATGTTGAATAGCCAATGTAAATAAAAATGTCGGAATAAAAGTACCTGCCAAGGCAATGAAAAACAATATCCGCCATTGGCGTAAGCTGATGTGTTTCAAGCTTTTAAAACCGATAAGCAATAAAAAAACAGCCGCAATAATCATGCGCAAAGCCCCGACTTGAATGGGGGTTAAATGCAACATCGCCAATTTCATCAAAATAAAAGAACTGCCCCACACCAGCGACAAGCCGGAAAAAATCAACCATTTTAGTTTATTATTGCTCATTAGTTTCGAAGGGTTTATATAAGACCTGCACATCAGGATCTATGATTAATATAAAAGTTCCGACATCAAAATTTTTAGGCATATGTAAGAGCTTAGATTGGCTCTCCTTATCAATTTTCAACACAAAATCGGTTTGTCCGCCTTGCCACTTGATTCTTATGGGTAATTTTAACCGGTAAACACCTTTTTTTTGCGCAATCATAATATGTAATAAGGATTTTCGCTTATCAATCTTAGTGTAAATATCTAAAACCGGCACACCTGAACGGTAAAGCCATTGTTCAAAAAAGGTTTTTAAGTTTTCACCGTAAATTTTTTCTGCCATAGCGATAAAATCTTCGGTTCCGGCATTTTTTAAGCGGTAAGTTTGATAAAAATTTCGCAAAAGTTGAAAGAATTTGGCATCCCCCATTTTTTGATGCAGCATATACAACACCCAAGCCCCTTTTTCATACGAATTGGGATTGAGCAAACGGAACAAATTTTCCGGTTCATCATAAACCACCGGATGACGTTGGAATGAATTATAACGTATCACTTTTTGACGTTCCATTCGCATGCGTTCCTTGAATTTTTCATTTCCATAACGATATTTAATATACAAATCAGTCAGATAAGTTGCAAATCCCTCGCTTAACCAAATATCCCGCCAGTTTTTTTCGGTTACGGTATTGCCAAACCATTGGTGGGCGACTTCGTGCGCTACTAAATTTTCAGCTGATTTGGTGCCATCAACCGTATTTTCATCGTAAAAAATATTACCGGCATTTTCCATTCCGCCAAACCGCGTGTTGGACTGCACATTTGCTAATTTTTGATACACATAGGGACCGATTAAACTGTCATAAAACTGCAATGCCCGCAACGAACATTTGTAATCGTCAAAACCGGCTTCTGGACTGTCGGCATAAATCCAACTGCTGACCGGAACGCAATGCTGATGCAACTTTAGAGTTTTAAAATTCTTAATACTGAAATCCGCCGCCGCAAATACCATCACTTTGGTTGGAATGGGTACTTGTGTTTGATATTTGTACACAAAATTATCCGGCTTATTCAGTTTTTTAATCAATCGTCCCGATGCAACCACCTCATAATGCTTGGGTGCCACAATAGTCCACGATACAACTGCTTTGTCCGAAGGATGATCAATCACCGGCAACCAATATTGCGCCCGGTTGGGCCAATTATCGCCAAAAAACGTCCGCTTACCGTATTTATTACGGCGGATATACAAGCCGTCAGCCGGTTTGCCTTGATAAGTGATTTGTATTTGTAAAGAATCTTTACTTAATTTTTGGGGAAAGAATATCGTTAAACTGTCATGTAAATGCTTATATTTCAACTTTAAACCTTGCTTATCGGCGACCGATAAAACACGCATGCCATAGCCGGATTTATCTTGGTCTTTGAAATTTAGAATCACCTTGTCCACCGGCTTTATCCGATTGAGACTAATCAGTGTTTTACCTTCAATAACATTGGTCGTATCATTGATTCGGATAGTAAAATCATATCGTAAAATATCGATTTTATCCAGTTGTTTATTTTCAAACTGTGCCTGAAGTTCAAAATTTAAAAACAATATGACAATCAAAAAAAACTTATGCATGATTAGGAAGTTTTAGCCGTTTAAAAGCATCGATAAACGAATTTTTAGTCAAATTATAAATTTGCACCTGTCGGGATTTGGCATAATCGTTCAAATCAAAATACGCTTTAAAACTCAACATAAATTTGTGTAAAA
>WFZY01000153.1 GCA_015489265.1 Flavobacteriaceae bacterium
TATGAAAAAAATCTTAAAATACATTTTACTTTTACTTCTGATTTTAGCCGTTGGCGGTTATTTTTATGTACAAAATATCAAAAAATCAGCCCTACCCGACTACAATCAAAACATCAAAATAGCCGGACTGTCCGGTGATGTCAAAGTGTATAGAGATGCACATGGTGTGCCGCATATTGTGGCACAGAATGAACACGATTTATATACGGTAGTCGGTTATTTATCGGCTCAAGACCGGTTGTGGCAAATGGATTTGTTGCGTCGTGTTACGCAAGGACGTTTGTCTGAAATTTTTGGAAAAAAACTAGTTGATACCGATGTTTTGTTACGCAAATTGCAAATACCGGAAAACTCGCATAAGCTTTATGTCAAATTGGATAACAAGGTCAAGCAACCTTTAATGGATTATGCTAAAGGGGTTAATGCTTATATCCAAGACCATCAAAACGATTTGCCATTCGAATTTAAAGTGCTTGGTTACCAACCCGAAAATTGGCAGCCGGAACAATCTTTAAACTTGGTCGGATTTATGTCGTGGAATCTCGAACTCGGTTATAAAATGGAAGTCTTATTGCAAACCTTGAAAGACAAAGTATCCAAAGAAGAATTTGCCGAACTTTTGCCGGATTATAAAACACAAAAAACTTATGCGTATCCGTCATACAAGTTTCCGGTTCCGGTAAAAACCGATACGGTTTTGGTAGCGGCATTGAATAATATAGGCATGTTAGCCCCCGATATTTTTAATGGCAGTAACAATTGGGTGGTCAGCGGCAAAAAAAGCACCACCGGCAAACCTATATTTTCTAATGATATGCACTTGCAATTAAATATTCCGGGTATTTGGACCCGTATGCACTTGCTGATTCCGGGCAAACTCAATGTAACCGGTGTGGTTTTACCCGGTGAGCCATTTGTTGTTGCCGGACATAACGAACATATTGCTTGGGGTATGACTAATGTCATGTTAGATGGTGCTGATTTCTATGTTGAAACGATTAATCCTAAGAACAAAAATCAATACAAATTGAACGGTCAATGGCATGATATGCGTGTTAAAAAAGAAAAAATCTATATCAAAGGGCAAAAAGAACCGATAGAAAAAACCTTGTATTTCACCCATCGCGGTCCTATTTTTACTTCTTTTGATGACGTCAGTGTGATGCCGGTTTCCATGCATTGGATTGGTAATGAAGAAACCCGAGAAATCGAAGCCCTGCAAGGGCTTTCCAAAGCCAAAAATTGGGAAGAATTTAAACAAGCCATCAAGGGCTTTAAGTCGGTTAGTCAAAATATTGCCTATGCCGATACCCAAGGTAATATCGGTATTCATATGACCGGTCGCCTTCCCAAACGTACCGCCCCCGGTTATTTATTTTTACCCGGCGATACCGACCGCTACGATTGGAAGGGTTATGTGCCGTTTGACAGTTTGCCTTATGAGTACAATCCTGCACGTGGTTTTGTATCATCCGCCAATAACAAATCGGTGGATGATAGCTATCCCTATTACATCAGCGAATGGTATGATTTGCCTTACCGTATCAAACGTATCCGGCAAATGTTAACGGCTAAAAATAAACTTTCCACAGAAGATTTTAAACAAATGCTTTATGACCATCATTCCGTACAAGCGGATGAAATTCAACCGGTATTACTCAAACATTTGTCTGAAGTTAAGAACTTGAATACCCAAGAACAAGCTGCGTTGGAAGCACTCAAACATTGGAATAATGTTTATGATACCCAACAATCTGCCCCTGCTATTTTTGAAGAAACCATGCGACAACTCACTAAAAATTTGGTATCCGATGAAATGCCTAAACCGGTTTATCAAATGTATCTAAAATCTATTTTAGCCACTAAATATCTGATAGACAACGTGTTTAAAAATAATAATTCAGCTTGGTCAGATAACATTCACACACCTGAGAAAGAAAATTTTCATCAAATACTTGTCCAATCTTTTAAAGATGCCGTCAAAATTTTAACCGAAAAATATGGCACTATCAATGAAATTCACTGGGGTGATATCCATCGTTTAAAACTGAAACATCCATTGGGAAAAGTCAAAATGTTGGATTGGGCATTTAATCTGAATCGTAATTTTAATGCGCCCGGCAATGCCAATACGGTCAATCCGTTTACATATCCGCTGACAACCGATTTTGATGCCGATATGGGCGCTTCTGAAAAACATATTTTCAACACAGCGGATTGGAATCATTCTTATAGCATTTTGCCTACCGGTATCAGCGGCAATCCGGCAAGTCCGTTTTATTGTAATCAAACGGCCGATTATATCAAAGGCGAAGTTTATCCGGATATTTTTAGTTTGGAAAAAGTTAAAGAAGTTGCTAAATTTTCTATGATTTTTTCAAAAAATAAGTTTGGTAACTAATTGATAAACAGTAAGTTATAACTTTGGCACGTTCCTTGCAAATAGTTAAGTACAAAAACCATGTACTATGAAACTATTTGCTATTTATCAAAAAATGAAAGAACGCTCACTTCAACTCTTAGCCAAAGGTTTATTAGATGATTATTTCGAACTTTTAGTCAGCA
>WFZY01000154.1 GCA_015489265.1 Flavobacteriaceae bacterium
TGCTGACTAAAAGTTCGAAATAATCATCTAATAAACCTTTGGCTAAGAGTTGAAGTGAGCGTTCTTTCATTTTTTGATAAATAGCAAATAGTTTCATAGTACATGGTTTTTGTACTTAACTATTTGCAAGGAACGTGCCAAAGTTATAACTATTTGATTGACAATGGTTTGCGTTGTTTCCGGAAAGGTGTTTTTTAATGAAAAAAGATAAGGATTTAATAAAACTGCTATGGCAAACCAAAAAATAATGCTAAAAACTTTTATTTTTATTGAGCCATTCTCGCCAAACGTTTAATGCCGGACGCGCTTGTCCGGTTCCATCAAGCATTCCGTTATCTTTCCATACCAAAAAATAAGGCGGCGGATTATTGAGATGTTGATACATTAAATCATAATCTTGGTATATAAACCAACAGATAAATACGGCTTGCAATTCATTGGCTTTTTGACATAATTTCCGGGTATATTTTTTTTGCCAATCCGGTTGTCCCTGAATATTTACTTGATAAGACGGAATTATTAAATTTTCGGCGATATAACCGGTTTCGGAAATTACAAAGGGTTTTTGCGGAGCTATATCATGCATTTCCGTTAACCAATTTTGAGGAATATCATCCGGATTTGAAGTTTGCGAATTTTGATCATATAACCAAAAAGGATATGTGCTAACCGCCATATAGTCACTGTAAGCCATCAGATTTCGGGTCAAATGGATGAGTTCGGCTTTGGTCTTGTTGTATGATTGGTCTTGAAAAGTCATCATCACCGGTAGTCCGGGGTAATCGTGTTTTAAACGGGTATAAACGGTATCTGCCAGGACTACAAAATCATCATAATTAGCAGTATTTTCTCTCAAACCGCCATTGACTTCTATGCCGTATGCAAAATAGTCGGGATGAATAGCATCAATCATCCGTTTACAATATTTGATATAGGCGGAAATTACATCGGGGTGATTAAAAGAATAGGTATTCCAAGACGCCGGTAAATCCTGTTGTGTTCCATTATCGTTCCAATAATGCGCCAAGGTTTCTCTATCGATGTGATTCGGCGTCAAGGTTAAAAATATTTTGTGGTCAGCCGGTATGGTGGTATTAGCTTTGTTAATATCATATTGTACATTGGCGGGAAAAGGTAAATCATTTAAAGCTTCATTCCACGGTACACCATTATCAAAATGTATTAAAACCAAATCACCGTCATTTATAATATTTTGATAAGTATCATCAACCGCTTGTTGTGTGATGTCATAAGGAAAAGGTGTAAAGCCCATATAAAACCGGCGTGTGTCAGTTGATGTGTCGTGCGTTATAGAGTCTTTTTTACATGAATTAAATATATAGACAACACTTATTAGTATGATGGTTAATATATTTTTCATAATAAAATGCATAAAGTTCCGGCAAAACCGGAACTTTAATAAACTTAACATAAAATAAATTTAATCAAAATCTTTATCTTCACCGGCTTTTACCCCTTGTACATTATAAACACTTTTGTCGTTATCGGTTAGATTGTTATGAATAAAAGCAACTATATAAACTTTGTTTTTATCATAGGTTGATAAATCAATATTATCATAGGTTTTAAATTCTATTTTTCCTTTTTTTACACTGATGGTATCTCCATTCATATTTGTAATAATTGCTCTACAGAGATCGGGGTGTTTATATCCCATCGGCGCACCATTTTGTGCGCCCGGTGAACTTTCCGGGACATCGTCTTCAGTAATGGCTACAGTTAAAAATGCATCAAAATCGCTTGTTCCGGCGTACGAAACTTTAACTTTTAGGGTATTCCCATTTATTGTTGAATTAATTTTTAAACCACATTGGGCTGTTTCTGACAATGCTTGGTTGACACGATTTTCCCAAATACTTCTGGAAATAGTTTGTCCTTCGCGATCAATTGTTGCACTTGGATAGCCAAGATTGTTAAAAATATTATCATAACTATGTCCCGCTGTTATTTCAAAAGGATCGCCGATATGATAAGATATCGCAAAGAATTGATCCGGTTTATCATTTTTAAGCTGTCTGATAATGGCTGCACCATCAGGACAATACCCACACCATTCACCGGTAAATTCTTCCAAAACAACTTTTTTTGTAAAGGATTCAGGCACTTCTTCCGGTTTATCTTTTTTTTCATCTTCCTTTTTACAGGAAATACTGGTTAGTATAACAA
>WFZY01000155.1 GCA_015489265.1 Flavobacteriaceae bacterium
CATATAAGAATGTAGATAAACATATAAATTAATCTCTACTTACGTCAAGTAGACAGGCAGAATCATCCCAAATTTGTTGTTCTTACTCAATCTTATAAAATTTTATGAATTTTTCAGTTTAAAACCACTTCAAAAAAAGTTCGTCCTTGTTCATCAATAATTTTTACAATATTTACAATCTTTGAAGGTATTTGAGCAATTTTGTTGACATTGGCCACTACATAACCATCTTCACCAAAAACATTTTCTATTTCCAGAATTTGATCGTTGATTTTTTCAGATAATTCCTGTAAATCTTCCGGTGATACTTTATTTTTATCAACCACTAACCTATGCTGCTCTATGGCTGCATTCATATCTTGTTCATTTTCAAAAATACTTTGCATCAAATCAAAAACACCGTCATCTTCACTATTTGCAAGCAAAACCGTAAAAAAATCTTCTGCATCCATAACCGCTTCAGGAGAACTATCATAAACACGTTGGTAAGTATCATCGTCCTTTTTGATGGTATAATATTCAGGTTTTTCTACTTGAGTTAAATGTTCCGGAACACTATTCGTTTTTTGCTTTAGAGCATAAATAGCAACGGATATTTGTTCCCAAGTTGCGGCATCCCGTTCTACAAACGTAATTTCGGCTTGCAAATCCAACAAACCGGCATCTAGTATCCTGCTTAAAACCTCATTACTTTCAGCGGGGACAAAACCGATTTTTTTATCCTCAAAATAAATGGCTATGGCATTTTCATCATATGGATTGTCAGGTTCCCGTACCAAATCAACCAAGCCATCCCGATTAATCTTGTCTATCATCTTTGGACCTTCATAATACTGAAACCCTCTGACAAAAAAATGTAAAAGATAGACCTTTTGATATTCAACCGCCAAATCAACAGAAAAAGCCGATAAGCCGTAAAAACCTATCAAATTTTTTAAAAACTGGGCTCTGGTCAACATTGTACAAATAATTTCTTGTAAATATAAATATTTTTTGAATACCCCTGAAAGTCATATAGGTCTCTTAATAATTCGTTAAAAAACAAAGACAACATTGATAATCTTTGTAAATTTGAGTCATTTAAAATCTTTAAAAACACAAAAGAATGAAGAAATTAAGTTTATTATTATTGTTTTTTGTCATATTGAGCAGCTATGCCCAAAAAGGTGAAGGTGGTATGTGGATGCCCAATACCATTAAACAAGTAGAAAGCGATATGCAAAATATGGGTATGCAAATTTCGGCTGACGATATTTGGAGTGAAGAAAAACCCGCTATTAAAGATGCCGTTGTGCAACTCGGCAATGGTTGTACCGCCGAAGTCATGTCAGACAAAGGATTGGTGTTTACCAATCACCACTGCGGTTATGATGCCATTCAAAAATTATCAACCATCGAACACAATTATCTTGAAGATGGTTTTTGGGCAAATTCCTACGAAGAAGAATTACCGGCTGAAGGTTTAACCGTAACCTTTATCGATGATATTATCGACGTTACAACCGAAGTACTTAATGGTGTAACAGAGAATATGACTGCCAAAGAACGCCAGTCTTTAATAGATAAAAATATTGCCGCTATCAATAAAAAAACACCACAAGACCGGTTTCATAACATCAAAATCAAACCGTTTTTTAAAGGCAACAAATACTATATGATTAAACGCACTACTTTTTACGATATTCGTTTGGTGGGCACACCTCCTGCCAATATCGGTAAATTTGGGGGCGATACCGACAACTGGATGTGGCCCCGTCATACGATTGACTTTTCCATTTTTAGAATTTATGCCGATAAAAATAACCAACCGGCTATGTATTCGCCGAATAACCAACCCTACAAACCCAAAAAATTCTTTAAAATTTCTTTAGATGATTTAAAACCCGACGATTTTACCATGGTGATTGGATTCCCGGGTAGAACGACCGAATACCTGACCTCTTATGCCGTACAACAAAAACAAGATTTACGTGACCCTGCCAGAGTTGCCGTTAGAGAAATATCATTGGGCATTATGGATAAACGTATGGCAAAAGACAAAGCATTGAAACTCAAATTAGCTTCCAAACATGCCTCATTGGCAAATTATTGGAAATTTTGGATAGGCGAAAGTCAAGGACTGAAAAAATTTAAAGCCGTACAAGCCAAACAAAAATTTGAACGGGAATTTACCAATCGTATCAATCAAAATCCGGAATTGAAAGCCAAATATGGCAATGTTTTGCCCCGTTTAAAAGAACTTTATGCCCAACTCAAACCCTATGCGGTGGTACAAGATTATTCGAGTGAAATTTTCGGACGAAATATCGATTTGCCAACCATTGCCTTAATTGCCGGCATGCTTAAAGAACAAAGCAAAGAACGCGGTGATATGTTCTACAAAATGGCAAAAGACAAATACAAAGAATACTTGTATAATAACATCTTAAAAGATTTTGATAAAAATACCGATAAAGAAATTTTTGCGGCACTGATAAACTTCTATTTAAATAAAGTTGACCCGAAATTTGTCAGCCCGGAACTCAAAAATGCCTTACAAGGTAAAACGCCGCAACAATTGGCTGATGAACTCTATAACCAATCAATATTAACTAGTAAGGAAGGACTCGATAAACTCTTTGCTGCCAAAGATGCTAAAGCATTTGCCCAACTTCTTAATAATGACCCCGCCTATAAAATACTGAATGCCCAACAAAAATGGATAGACGAAAAAGTTAGCAAGCCCGTGGCTAAAATCAATGAAGAAATCAATGATTTAATGGGTAAATACATGAAAGCCCAAATGGCTGTTTTTCCGGACAAACTTTTTTATCCGGATGCCAACTTTACCATGCGGGTCGCCTATGGCAAAATCAAAGGATTTGAACCACGTGATGCTGTATATTATAAACCTTTCTCACACTTGTACGGTGCCATTGAAAAATATAAACCCAATGATCCGGAATTTGATTTACCAAAAAAACTCATTGACTTATACGAAAAACACGACTATGGTCCTTATGCTAATAAAAAAGATGGTACACTGGTCACCGATTTCTTAGCCACTAATCATATTACCGGTGGTAATTCGGGAAGTCCCGTACTTAATGCCCGTGGTGAACATATCGGGTTAGCATTTGACGGCGTCTGGGAAGGCGTTATGGAAGATGTCTATTATCGTCCCGAAATTTCACGAAGCATACATGTTACCGACCATGCCGTCTTGTTTGTTATTGACAAATTTGCCAATTGTCAGCATATTATGAAAGAGTTGACTATTGTTGATCACAGCCATGATAAGCCGGTTCAAACCAAAAAGAAAAAGAAAAAACGCAAAAAGTTTTTAGGAATTTTTTAAACATTTAATTACATAATGTTTTTTGAATGCCTATATATTCATTAAATATTTTTATCTTAGCAAAAGATAATTTAATAAAAAACACTACAAATTGAGTCATTATATATAATGGCTCAATTTGTGGTATTTATAAAAATGTAACAATTCTCATTTATTTAAAAATTATCGAATTAGACCGGTCACTTCGATATATTCCTATTAGCATCGAAACACTCAAAGACCAATAAAACATATACTGATTTTCAAGCTCAAACTTATAACATATAACCCAATAAATCCATGAAAATAAAAAGTGACTTTTTAGTAATCGGTTCCGGCATTGCCGGCTTATCTTTTGCCATTAAAATTGCCGAAAAATTTCCCGATAAAAAAATCAGTATTATCACCAAAGGCACTAAGGAAGAATCCAACACCAAATATGCACAAGGTGGCATAGCAACGGTTTACGATTTGACCAAAGATTCTTATGAAGCCCATATACAAGATACTTTGATAGCAGGAGATGGACTGTGTGATGCGTCAGTGGTTAAAATGGTTATAACCCAAG
Organism: Flavobacteriaceae bacterium; assembly: GCA_015489265.1. Classification (GTDB taxonomy): domain Bacteria; phylum Bacteroidota; class Bacteroidia; order Flavobacteriales; family Flavobacteriaceae; genus WGBX01. The sequence goes on from WFZY01000155.1 coordinate 3,885, forward strand.
CACCCGAACGGCTTGATGAGTTGCTGCAATGGGGCGTATCATTTGACAAAAACAATAAAGATGAATTTGATTTGGGCAAAGAAGGCGGACACTCTAAAAACCGGATTTTCCACCATAAAGATATTACGGGATTTGAAATAGAACGCTCTCTACTAAAAATTGTAGCGCAAATGCCCAATATCGATTTTTACGATTTTCATTATGCCATTGATTTAATTACCGAACACCAAGTTTACGGTGACTTAATTTCGCTTGAATCCGACAAAACCGCATTCGGCGCTTATGTTCTGGACGAAAAAACCAAAAAAATAAAAACTTTTACAGCCCAATACATCCTTTTAGCTACCGGTGGCAGTGGTCAGGTTTATGAAACAACGACCAATCCGTTTGTCGCTACCGGCGACGGAATTGGAATGGCATACCGCGCCAAAGCACGTTTGGCAGATATGGAATTTATCCAATTTCACCCGACAGCTCTATATAATCCGGGAGAAAGTCCGGCTTTTTTGATATCGGAAGCAGTTCGCGGATTTGGGGCTTACCTGCGGAATGATAAAGCCGAGCGTTTTATGAAAAAATATGATGAACGCTTAGAATTAGCCCCCCGTGATATTGTCGCACGTGCCATTGATACAGAAATGAAACTGCAAGGAAGTAAAAATGTTTATTTGGATGTCACCCATTTGAATTATGAAGCATTTGTCAAGCATTTTCCAAACATCACTAAAAAATGTCAAAGTTTAAATATTGATATCCGAAAAGATTACATTCCTGTAGCACCGGCTGCCCATTACATGATGGGGGGAGTAGTCGTTGATAAACAAGCTAAAACTTCCATCAAAAAATTGTATGCCAGTGGCGAAGTCAGCCGAACCGGACTACATGGCGCCAATCGCTTGGCATCAAACTCATTATTGGAAGCGCTGGTATTTTCACACAATGCAGCTGAAGATATTGCTCGCAATTTTGATAAACATTACAAAATGCCTTCAATCCCCGAATGGATTGATACCAGCACTGACCGGACCATGGAAAAAATTCTGATAACACATGACCGAAATGAAGTAAAAACCATTATGAGTAATTACGTGGGAATTGTCCGTTCTAATGAACGGCTTTTGCGAGCTTTGCGCCGTTTATATGTCCTGTATCAAGATAATAAACGCTTATACGACCATGCAGAAATCAGTACAGATTTGTTGGAATTACGCAATTTAATTACCACTGCTTATTTAATTGTAGAGTTTTCAAGAAAAAGAAAAGAGAATAAAGGCGGTTTTTACAGTAAAGATTTTTCATAAAAATAACGCCCATTTTGTAATGGGCGCTATCCGCTGTAATAAATTTGTTTGTGTGTGAAAAAAACAGCTAGAAAAACAAAAAAATGTAATTCTATGCCGTAAAATTACAATTAAATTAGCTATTTTTTTTTAACAATTACATTAAATTATTATACAATTCTATTTTTTTATAAAAATTTTTATATATTTTTGTTAACTATGAAAAATGCCTTAAAAATTCATAATAAAAATAAGAAAATTGACAGATTGGTAGAAAATATTACCAAATATTCAGCCGGCATAGCAGAATTGGATGTTTTTGAAACATTTGAAAAAATTGACCAATTACAAATTTCATTAACTCAACCTTTTATAGCTGGTATGCTTACCGGTAAAAAAATCATGCATATTGAAAATATGGAAAGCTTTGAATTTTTACCGGGTGAATCCATCATTGTACCGGCAAAAAAAGATTTGATAATTGATTTTCCGGAAGCCAGTCAAAACAATCCGACCCAGTGCCTAGTCTTAACGATGGAACAAGACATTATTGAACAAACTGTTGACTATTTTAACTCTAAAGTTGCTATAGAAGAGGAAAATAAAAACTGGTCATTGCATGACATAAATGTCGCACATTTAATACACGATCAAAATATTAATAATGTTGTTTCCCGTTTGTTTTCGGCTTTTATATCACAAGATTCGTCAAAGGATATCATTGTTGAACTCTCGTTAAAAGAATTAATAATCCGGTTGTTGCAAACCAAAGCACGAAAATTGCTATTATATTCTGCCAACGCCCAATACAATGATTCCCGTATTGGTGAAGTAGTCAAATATATCAAGCAAAATTTGACTGAAAAGCATATAAAAATTGATGATTTGGCTAATTTGGCTTGTATGAGTAGCTCACATTTTTTTAAACAATTTAAAAATACTTTAGGCATCTCTCCTATTGATTTTATTAATAGTGAACGGATTAAATTTGCTAAAAGATTATTGGCAACCGAAAAAAATCTCAATATAACAGACGTTGCATATAAGTCCGGTTTCAATAGTGTCAGTTATTTTAACCGGCAATTTAAAAAATATGAAATGATTACTCCACGCGCTTATCTTAAAGCTTTAAAATCAAAAATGTAGATATAAAACCAACGACTCTTGTTTATCATTCCACTTTTTGCAAATCAAGCGTCGGACTTATTTTTAAAATTACACTGGCTTGGTTATTAAATCCGGTGTCAGGGGTATGACGGTACAA
>WFZY01000156.1 GCA_015489265.1 Flavobacteriaceae bacterium
ATTTAGCATCAGACCTATCAGGTTTTGGAAACCTAACAGGTCACTTACACTCACCACTGACCTAGTAGGTTTTGCCAACCTGCTAGGTCTTATATTTCTTAATTTAGCATCAGACCTATCAGGTTTTGGAAACCTAACAGGTCTTTTACATGTCACTCAGACCTAAGGTTTTTAAAACCTAGTAGGTCTATGAGAAGTTACGGTTTCAAATTTATTTAATACAATTCCACCAATTTAGCTACCAATTCTCTAACAATCGGTTCGGCTGCTTTGGCGGCTTTTAAAACTTCTTGATGGTTAACTTCTTCAATAAATTCAGCCGTTCCGATATCGGTAATAACCGAGATACCGAAAACTTCCATATCCATATGACGGGCAACAATCACTTCCGGTACAGTAGACATGCCAACTGCATCGCCGCCAATACTACGTACCATAGTGTATTCGGCAAGCGTTTCAAAAGTAGGTCCTTGCAATCCCAAGTAAGTACCTTCTTTGATATGAATATTGTTTTCAGCTGCATATTTACGAACGACTTGCAGCATTTTTTTGCTATATGGCTCGCTCATATTGACAAAACGCGGTCCGAAACGTTCATCATTAGGACCCCGTAAGGGATGTTCGGGGAAAAAGTTGATATGATCGGTAATCAACATCACATCACCAATCTTAAAATTCCGGTTGACACCACCCGAAGCATTGGAAACCACTAATTTGCGAATACCCATTTGCCAAAAAACCCGCTCTGGAAAAGTAACTTGTTTCATGCTATAACCTTCGTAAAAATGGAAGCGCCCGTTCATAGCCACAATTTTCTTTCCGCTTAAACTTCCAAAAAGCAAAGAGCCCTTATGACCTTTAACCGTTGAAACCGGAAAATTAGGAATATCTTTATAAGGTATTTCCACATCAACTTCAATATCTTCCGACAAACTACCCAGTCCGCTGCCGAGTACAATAGCATATTCGGGTGTATAATTAATTTGTTTTTGTAAAAATTGTGCCGTTTCCAAGGACAATTCAAATTCATTATTTATAATCTCTGACATAATCTATAATTTTATTATTAAACTTCTCATTATCAACTATTTCCGTTTGTATCGGCAAATAAAATAAAACATCGCTACTGAGTAAAGACGACAATCGTACAAAATCTTTTTCGGTGGTTAATATCAGCTTTTTTGATGCTTTAATACCGTCAAATTGTTGTTTAATCCGTTGTATATCAGCCATCGAAAACCGGTGATGGTCGCCAAACTTCAAGCTTTCAAAATTAATATTTTTTTCTGACAAAAACGCATACAAAGGTTGCGGATTGGCAATTCCGGTCACTAAAAGAATTTTATAAGACTTTAAATCGGACAATTGTATTTTAGCAATACCATTGTTGACATCATCGGCGTACCCTATTTTGGAAAAAAAGACATCCTTATTGCCGGCATATTTTTTAATATTTTTTTTAATTTCCAGCTGATTTTCAAGCTTTGCTTTTTTAGGCATTTTGGTTACAACTACCATATTGGCACGACGGGCATTTTTAGGCAATTCACGTAAATTTCCGGCAGGTAAAAGCCAATCTTTATAAAATGGACGGTCAAACGGGGTTAATAAGATTTGCAAGCCCGCTCTGATACGCCGGTGTTGAAAAGCATCATCAAGTAAAATGACATCGGGCTGATAGGCATCAATTACTTTCTTGACTGCCGCTACCCGATCTTCACCGACTGCAACGATAATATCGTCAAACTTTCGATAAATCTGATAAGGTTCATCACCGATGCTTGCCGGTGTTGTCTGCTCATCTGCTACCAAAAAACCTTTGGTTAACCGCTTATACCCCCGACTGACCACAGCCACTTTATAAGCCGGTTGCAACAGCCGGATTAAATATTCAATTTGCGGGGTTTTTCCGCTGCCGCCCAGATTGAGATTACCGACATTGATAACCGGCAAATCAAATGCTACGGATTTTAAAATACCTTTATCATACAAAGCATTACGCACTTCGGTTATCAAAGCGTATAAAATGGAAAAAGGTAAAAAAATCAAGCGGAAATTCATATTATTTGAAAGTTAAAAGTTTTTTGTAATGATTAACTCAAATCACACCCAAAAATTTTGACACCAATTCCATCAGCCAAGCACTTCCCAAAGCCGCAATGGTTCCTACTACATAACCGACTACTGCCAGCATCACGCCTACCGAAGCCAAAGACGGATGAAAAGCCGCCGCTACCACCGGTGCCGAAGCTGCCCCGCCTACATTTGCCTGACTACCGACAGCCAAAAAAAAGTAAGGCGCTTTAATCAGTTTTGCCATTCCAATCAGTAATAAAGCATGAATCGTCATCCAAATAATTCCAATAAAGATTAAGCCCGGATTTTTAATAATTTCGGTCAAATCCATTTTCATCCCGATAGTTGCTACTAATATATAGATGAAAACGCTTCCGATTTTGGAAGCCCCTACGCCTTCATAGTTTTTGATTTTGGTAAATGAAAAGCTAATGCCGAATAGTGTTGCCAAGCTAATCAACCAAAAAAATTGCGAACCAAATGATGATACAAATGATTTTTTATTTGCTACCGCCGGAATATGTGTTTTTAACCAGTCAGAAATGAGATCGGCACCCCAAAATGACAGAGCCACAGCCAAAAAAGTAATACCCAATAACACCATATAATCGGTTAAAGTGGGCATGCGTTGTACTTTTTTGGCAAATGCCGTAACCTTTTCTTTCAAAGCTTCAATAGAAGAAGTATCGGCTTTGAGCCAAGTATCTATTTTTTGAGCCCGCGGAATACCAAAAAGCAGAATTGCCATCCACAAATTAGCCACAAAAATATCTACCAAAACCGTAGCCCCGTATTTTTTAGGATTGTATTGAAAAATTTCCAACATGGCTGCTTGATTGGCGCCGCCACCGATCCAACTACCTGCCAAAGTGGACAAACCACGCCAAAGTGCATCATGCCCTGTGCCGGCAACCGTATCGGGCGATATGCTTCCTACTAAAAATAAAGCGATAGGTCCGCCAATGACTATACCCACAGTACCGGTAAAAAACATAATCAATGCTTTGGGTCCGAGATTGAAAACCGCCTTCAAATCAATACTCAACGTCATCAGAATCAAAGATGCCGGCAACAGCACCCGACTGGCTATATAATATAATTGTGATTTATGTGCAACAG
>WFZY01000157.1 GCA_015489265.1 Flavobacteriaceae bacterium
AAATATTTTGTGCCGATTGTAGTAGGCGTTTCTGTTGTAACTTTTATAGTTTGGAAGTCTTTCGGACCGGAACCGGCACTGGTCTATGCTTTTGTCAATGCCATAGCCGTGTTGATTATCGCTTGTCCTTGTGCCTTGGGTTTGGCAACGCCCATGTCCGTAATGGTCGGAGTCGGAAAAGGGGCTCAAAACGGTGTGTTGATTAAAAATGCGGAAGCCATTGAAAATCTGAATAAAGTAAATGTTTTGATAACCGACAAAACAGGGACTATTACCGAAGGAAAACCTTCCGTAGAAAAAGTGGTTGATGATGCAGGAAACGAAAATGATGATTTATTACAATTAGTCGCTTCTATTAACAAGCATAGCGAACATCCGCTGGCAGAAGCCATCGTTAAATATGCCAAAGAAAAAGGCGTAAAATTATCCGATACAATTAATTTTCAAGCGGTTTCCGGTAAAGGGGTAACAGGCGAAGTGGACGGAAAACAAATCGTACTGGGAAACAAAAAGTTAATGGCAGAAATTCAGGCAAAATTACCAACGGATTTAGAAAAGAAAGTAAAAGAGGAACAAAATCACGGTAAAACGGTTTCATATATTGCCGTTGACGGAAAGATTTTAGGTTATGTAAGCATTACCGATGCCATAAAAGAAACCAGTAAAGAAGCTATTAAACGTTTGCAAGAAGAAGGCGTTGAAGTCATCATGCTGACAGGGGACAACCAACGAACCGCCAAATTTGTTGCTGACCAATTGCATCTAACCGATTTCAAGGCGGAATGTTTGCCGCAAGACAAACTACAAGTAATCAAAGATTTACAAACCAAAGGAAAAGTTGTTGCTATGGCAGGTGATGGCATCAATGATGCCCCGGCACTGGCACAAGCCGATATCGGAATTGCCATGGGAACCGGAACCGATGTTGCCATGGAAAGCAGCGAAGTAACTTTGGTAAAAGGCGATTTAATGGGAATAGTCAAAGCAGTAAACTTAGGAAAATCAGTAATGAAAAACATCAAGCAAAACTTATTTTTTGCCTTTGTTTATAATATTTTAGGCGTTCCTATTGCCGCAGGTATTTTATATCCGGTTTTCGGCTTGTTATTATCGCCAATGATTGCAGCAGCAGCTATGAGTTTTAGTTCCGTTTCGGTGATTGGTAATGCTTTACGTTTGCGGAAGATAAATTTGTTATAATTTCTTTCTCATCTTTAACTAAATTACAAAATTAGATTATAATCAAAAAAATATTAATTCAAATGCGGATTCAACGGTGCATTTTTCCAAATAATATTTTTAGGATTAATGGCAATGATTTTGTCTTTCCAAATATTACGGGGATTAATATCAAAGACATTGATGTCATTAGGCGTGATAAACCAAGCTTTTTCTTTAATTTCGTCTTGCAATTGCTGCGGCGCCCAACCACTGTAGCCCAAGAAGAAACGAATTTTGTTATCATCTAATAAGCCATCAATGAGCAATCGCTTTATGAGTTGAAAATCTCCGCCAATATATAGGCGTTTATCTTTATCAAAAGCAATGGAATTTGGTATCAAATCCGGCGCATTATGAATGTAAAAAAGATTGGAAGTTTCAACAGGTCCACCATTCCATAATTGGATATTGGAAGGAATCTCAGGAAATACATCATTTAGTCTTAAAATCATAGGTTTGTTAAGCATAAACGCCATACTACCCTTGTCATTATGTTCGGCTAACAATAAAACCGATTGATTGAAAATGTGATCCATTAACAATTCGGGGGTTGCTACTAATAAATTTCCGCTACTTGGTGTCATTTTTGGTGATTTTATTAATTGGTTAATTGGTGCCGGTGGCTTCGATACACCACTCCTTCGTCGTGGTACTCAGCCACCTTTGACAGTGCTTTATAAAAATTCTCTTTGCTCGGGACACTCAGCTACCTTTCACTTATTCGAGATTATACTAATGCTAACAATTTCATAAATAGGAACAAAAACAATACCACAACCGGAATCCTGAAAAAATGGCATAAAAAAAGCCGCTTTCTAAAAAACGGCTTAAAAACGAATTTTTAAATGTTTTTTAGTTTACTGATTTTGCTAAATCAGAACCGGCTTTAAATTTAACCACTTTTTTAGCGGGGATTTTAATAGTTTTGCCGGTTGCAGGGTTACGACCTTCACGGGCTTTACGGGTTTGAACCGAAAAAGTTCCAAAGCCGATTAAAGCAACTTTGTCACCACCTTTTAAAGCGCCTTGTACATTGTCTAAAAATGATTCCAATGCCTTTTTGGCTGCTGATTTTGATATGCCGGCATCTTTGGCCATGGCATCAACTAATTGTGATTTGTTCATAATCGTGAAATTTAAATATTTACTGTTTAACATTGCAAATATAATATTTTTTTTCAAAAAAAATAACAACGACTTTAAAAAGCTTGTATTTATAGGCAATCAAAGGTATTCTTAAACAAAATTAAAACAAAAAAGCTATAACATTCTAAATAAAAAAATAAAAAAAAAAACACTATAACTTATTGAATATCAATATAAA
>WFZY01000158.1 GCA_015489265.1 Flavobacteriaceae bacterium
CAATCAAGCGCTCACGCACTTCGGGCACTTTGATAAACCAACTGTCCAGCGGATAATACAAGACCGGTTTGTCGGTTCGCCAACAGTGCGGATATGAGTGTTTATGTTTTTCGGCATTAAAAGCCAAATTCTCTTCTTTGAGTTTGATAATAATGTCCACATCAACCGGACGGGCGGGTTGCTCTTCGTCATTGGTATAATAAGATTGCTTGACATAGCGACCGGCAAATTCGCCCATTTCGGGTCGGAAGCGTCCTTGCAAATCGACCAAAGGCACCGGATTGTCGTTTTCATCCAGTACCAACATCGGCGGCACGCCGGCATCTTTGGCAACACGGGCATCATCTTGTCCAAAAGTCGGGGCGATATGCACAATACCGGTTCCGTCTTCGGTCGTCACAAAATCGCCGGGAATAACGACAAACGCCTTGTCTGCATCATAATAAGGTTGGGCGTAAGGCAATAATTGTTCATACTTGATACCAACCAAATCTTTGCCTTTAAATTTTTGAACCACTTTGTAAGGAATGCTTTTAGCCGTTTGCGGGTCGAAAGTCTCAAATTCCGCTTCGTCTTCCGTTTGATGAAATTTTTTGCCGAAAAGTTTATTTAATAAAGGTTCCCCTAAAATAACGTATTGTTTTTGATAGGTATAAGGATTAAAAGTTTTGACCAATACATAATCGATTTTCGGACCGACTGCCAGTGCCGTGTTGGACGGCAGCGTCCAAGGCGTAGTCGTCCAAGCCAAGAAATACAGTGGCGCATCGAGATTTTGCAAACTCTCGGGCAAGTTGTCTTTGGCTTTAAATTGTGCCGTAACGGTATTATCGGTGACATCGCGGTAACAGCCGGGCATATTCAACTCGTGAGAGCTCAATCCGGTACCGGCTTTGGGCGAATAAGGTTGAATGGTATAGCCCTTGTAGAGCAAACCCTTGTCATAAATTTGTTTGAGCAACCACCAAACCGTTTCCATGTATTTGGGTTTGTAGGTGATATACGGATCTTTCATATCGACCCAATAGCCCATTTCTTCGGTGAGTCGTTCCCATACGTCGGTATATTTTAAAACCGATTTTTTACAAGCATTGTTATAGTCGTCTATGCTGATTTTTTTACCGATATCTTCTTTGGTAATGCCGAGCGCTTTTTCCACACCGAGTTCTACGGGCAAGCCGTGTGTATCCCAACCGGCTTTACGCGGCACGCGGTAACCTTGAAGCGTTTTGTAGCGGTTAAACAAATCTTTAACCGTACGTCCCATCACGTGATGAATACCGGGCATCCCATTGGCAGATGGCGGTCCTTCGTAAAACACAAAAGTCTTATTTTCGGGACGGGTATTGATACTTTTTTCAAAGATTTGGTGGTCGTGCCAATATTTTTGGATTTCTTTGGCAAAACCAGTTAAATCCATGGCTTTATATTCGTTAAAACGCTTCATAATTTCTGGCTTAAATAATTGATTTGCAAAAATAAGAAATTATTTAGTGTCTGTTGATAAAAGTTTTGAGATATAGTTTCGTATGAGAATAATACCGCTTACACAAACAACATACTCAGCATAAGAACGATACCAATGGTTGCAATAAAAACAGCCAATACAAAAAAGATTCTTTTATCAGGGGTTACTTCGCGGCGTTGCAAATGTTTGACCCAAGTAGTGTAGTATTTATAAGTGAAAAACGCTAATAAAATACCGGCAATAACAACTGCCAAACTTAAATATTTATAAAAAGCGACATGAGATAATTGTGGTACGTTGGTTGATTTATCCGCTAATTCCAAAGTAATCAAATGCAGAAACAACTCAAATTTTTCAATCACAAATCCCAAGACTATTAAAGAGATAGCCGTTCCCAGTAGCGCTGTCGTTGCACGTTCTACCGCCATCAGGTCTTTGGGGTCAATATTGTTTTTGTTTACAGGTAATTTTTTCATGTGACAAATTAATCTTTATTGGCTAAAATTATGAAAATAAGGCGGTACTTAAATATTTATCAACTCTATCAGGAAAAATAACAACGATATTTCCCGAATCAATTTTACTGGCAATATCCAAAGCAGCCACCATAGCTGCCCCGCTACTCATACCTACCGGAATTCCTTCTTCGCGCATGATACGCCGGCTAAGTTCAAAAGCATCTTTGGTTTTGACCATCACCGTAATATCAATCTTTTCTGGTTTGTAAAGTGCCGGTACAATGGCTTCTTCCATGTTTTTAATACCTTGAATATAATGTCCTTTGACAGGATGCGCACTGACAATTTTAATTTTAGGATTATACTCCTTTAGAGTTTTAGCAATGCCCATAATAGTTCCCGATGTGCCGAGTGCCGAGACTAAATAATCGACTTTACCATTGGTTTGTTTCCATATTTCTTCACCGGTGGTTTTGTAGTGTGCCAGTTTATTATACTTATTTGAAAATTGATCCGGCATAAAATATTTTTCAGGATTTTTTTGAACCAATTCTCGCGCTTTTTCAATAGCGCCATCGGTGCCTTTGCTTTTATCGGTAAGTATCACTTTGGCGCCAAAACCTTCAATTAGTTTTCGGCGTTCCATAGAAACCGCTTCGCTCATTACTATTTCAACGGCATATCCTTTGACCGCGCCAATCATCGCCAATCCGATGCCGGTATTACCCGAAGTTGCTTCAATGATGATTTTTGCTTTGGTTAATTGCCCTTCGGCTTCGGCTTGTTCAATCATTTTGAGTGCAATCCGGTCTTTAATACTGCCACTCGGATTAAATCCTTCTATTTTGGCAGAAATATTTACGTTTTTATTTGGATTGAGTTTATTTATTTTTACCAAAGGGGTGCTACCAATAGTCTGTAGAATGTTATCAAAAATCATAAGTCTTGTGTTGTTTATTTATATTTTTTCAAAATTACAAATAAAAAAAGCACGCTGATTGTCATCAACGTGCTTTTTAACACAAACAAATTTATCACACAAACAAACATAATAAATTTATAGGACAAATATAGGGTTTATTATGATGCCTAAACAAGTCAAATTTGTAAGCGTAACAAAATAATTAATAAGTGCTGTTAATTTTTATTTTTCAGCAAATTTCTAACTACGGATTTCTTTCTAAATGAGATAGGTACCAAATCATTGTTTGAAAGTTTCAATTTACCGTTTTTATCTATACCTTTGATACATTTTTTATTTACCAGATGAGATTGATGCGTTCGGATAAAAGTATCTCCGGGTAATATTTTTTCATAAAATTTTAAATTTTTTGAAGCAATAATCTGTCCGTCTTTGGTCATAATAGATGTATAAGACCCGTCTGCTTCTAGCCGGATGATGTCTTTAATAGGGACAAAATAGGTTTGTTGTGCCGTTTTGACCGAAATTGTTAAATCTTCTTTTGTATTTTGTTCTTTTTTCAAATAATCTGCAAATAATTGCATTTTGGTTATAGCTTTTTCCACGGCAGTTTTAAACTCTTCCGGATTAATGGGTTTCAGCAGATAATCGGTAGCGGCAAATTTGATAGCTTTAATGGCATAATCGTCGTAAGCCGTCGTAAAGATGATTTGAAAATCAATTTGATCCAAGCTTTCCAAAAGCTCAAAACCGGAACCATCTTCAAGACGCACATCAAGAAAAACCAAGTCGGGTTTTTCTTTTAAAATAAGCTCGTGCGCTTTGGATACAGATGCCGCTTCGCCGATAATATCTATATCGGGAAAGTATTGTTCTAAGAGAAATTTTAAAACTTTTCTTGCATCAACTTCATCTTCAACGATTAAAGTTTTCATTGTTTGTTGCTTTGTGTGTCAAATTGCAAGTTAATACTTTTTATCATATAAAAAAACAAAAAAGTTACTTTTATTACATTTTAAATTCTGTTGTATCTAAATTAATACAAAAAATAACTTTAGTACCTTGATTTAAACGGATTATTTTAAAACTTTCAATCGCTTCTTTTCCAAGTAATCGCAATCGTTTTTTAAAAATATCCAAGGCGTGTTCTTTATGGTCTTCTTTGGGTTGGTAGCCCAAACCATTATCAATGATTTCAAAACAGACTTTATCATCTTTTTTGGTTACAGTGATTTTTAATTTGCCTTTATAAGATATATTTTTAAAACCGTGTTCAATAGCATTTTCAACAAAAGGTTGTAAAATCATCGGTGGTATAAAAACCGATTCTTGTAACAATTGCTCATCCACACTTATTTCATAATCAAATTTATCTTTATAGCGAAATTTTTGAGTATCGATATAATTTTGGACCATCTCTAATTCTTCCTTTAAAGAAATTTGCTTTTTCTGTACATAATCAAAGTTTTGGCGGATTAATTGTGCAAATTTTGATAAATAAGTCGCCGAGATAATTGGTTGGTTTTCAATTAACGAACCTTGAATAGACCCCAAAACATTAAAAATAAAATGCGGATTCATCTGCGAACGCAGCACCTTTTGTTCTAAAATAAATTGTTCTTGCTTGTATTTTAATTTATCCAATCGATTGAGCTGATATGAAATCAACAAACCCAATAAAAATATAATGATAATAAAAATAAAAATTATCCGGTTTTTATTGTTGATTTGTTTGGCTTGTTCTAATTGCTTTTGTTGATTCAAAAGTTCCAAATTACTCTCTATGGATTTTTGATTTTCTTCATTAAGAATCTTTTGCTGCATTTTATACAATGAGTCTCTGATGTTTAATAATGACAGGGCTTCCGTATCTTTTTTTTGCTTCAAATCGAAATATAAAAGCTTATCATATAAATCTATTTTTTTTTGATAATTTCCATTGCTATGATGATTTAATATTTTTTGTATGTAATATTTAGCCGAGTCTATATTGCCTGTATCTTCATAATAATGGGCTATATTTTCATAAATCATGTCCGGTTCTATATGGTGTCGTTTTGCAATTTCCAATGCCTTATAATAATATGTAAATGCTTTCTGTCTATTATGTGTATAAGTGTAAATTAAGGCACCAAGATTACCATAACCTTCTATTAAATAAAGCGGATCGGTTTTAGTACTATCTTTAAGGTTTATAGATTTTTTGATATACTCTATAGCTTCCTTAGTCCGGTGTTCTTCCTGATATATGATACCTATGTTATTATATACTGCTGAAATAGCATCGGTATCTTTCATTTTTTGGTACATTTCACCTGACTTTTTTAAATATTTAATGGCTTCATCTTTATTGCCATATAAGTAATATATATGCGCCAACTCCCCATAAGCCCGGCTTATAATTCTATTGTTTTTTAACTGTAAAGCCAAATCAAGTCCTTTAAAAATGTATTGAGTGGCTGTATTTTTTTTACCATCAAAAGCATAAGAAATACCCATATTAACATAGGTTTTTGCCATCATCTCTTCCAGATGGTATTTCTTAAAAATAACTAATGCTCTTTCAAGATCGGTATTTGCTTTTTCGTTGTTATCTAAAGATGAATAATCGGAACCGCGTTCAAAAAGTATATAAGCTCTTGATAAATCATCATGCTGATATAAATTCATTAAACTATCCCACTTAACAATACGCTGTTTTATAGGATATTTAAAGATTTCTTTTTTGATTTTACTAAAATTAAATACCGGTTCAGGTTCAGTCTTACACGAATAAAAAGATATAGTAATAATCAAAAAAAATAATGTGATGATTTTGGTAGTTCTTCGGGTCACTTTTTAAAAATTTAAAAAGTAAAAATAGACAATTTTAATAACAAATGATTTTACCGGGGATGAAAAATATGACAAAAAAACATTTTATAATCCGGTAATATTTTTATTTTTGACTCAAATTAAAAAATAATGCCCAATAATAAAATTTTAATGATCTATACCGGTGGAACAATCGGCATGCACAAAGATTTGGCTACCGGAACACTGGTTCCTTTTGATTTTTCGCGTTTGATGGAATACATTCCCGAATTGCAATTAGTCGAAAAAGAAATAGATACCATATCTTTTGAGCAGCCGATTGACTCGTCTAATGTACGACCTGAGCATTGGGTAAAATTAGCAGAAATTATTGAGCAACATTATGATAATTATGACGGATTTGTCATCCTGCACGGTTCAGACACCATGGCATATACCGCTTCGGCATTGAGTTTTATGCTTGAGAATCTATCAAAACCGGTTATTCTTACCGGCTCACAATTGCCCATTGGAGATTTGCGCACCGATGCCAAAGAAAACATCATAACATCTATTCAAATAGCCGGTAGTTATGAAGGCGACCAACCGGTAGTTCCGGAAGTGGGCATTTATTTCGAATTTAAACTTTTGCGAGGTAACAGAACTGTTAAGGTCAGCTCCGAACACTTCAATGCTTTTGACTCACCCAATTATTTACCATTGGCACAATCAGGTGTAGATCTTAAATTTTTTAAAGATCGAATTTTACCGGTACCGGACGGTATTTTCAATGCCCATAAAAATTTGGAAGAAAATATCATTATCTTAAAAATTCATCCGGCTATAACCGAAACTTATCTGTCACATATTGTCAATTTACCGAATGTCAAAGCCATTATTTTAGAAACCTATGGTTCCGGTAATGCTTTAACCAAAGATTGGTTTATCAATTTACTTAAGGAAGCCATTGAAAAAAAATCTATACATATAATTAATATAACACAATGCCAAAAAGGAGAAATCATCCCCGAAAAATACGAAACCGGTAAAAAATTGATGTCTATTGGCGTTTATAACGGAAAAGATTTGACAACTGAAGCTGCTTTGACAAAAATGATGTACTTATTAGGAAAAAAATTATCAAAAAAAGCGATTAAAACTGCTTTTGAAAGACCGATTCGGGGTGAAATGAACTAAAAAACAAGTTTAAAAATTAAAAAAACACTAAAAAATATCATTGTTTTATGTGAATAATAAAAAATTTACTCTAAATAATACCAAAAAGCTATACATTTTCGTTATTTAATAAAGAAAAAAACGAAATTTGGTGTTTCAATGAAAAGCGATTATATTTGTGGCGCTGGAGAGATGACCGAGAGGCCGAAGGTGCACGCCTGGAAAGCGTGTGTGCGTCACAAGCGTACCGAGGGTTCGAATCCCTCTCTCTCCGCTTAACTTTAAAAAATAATATAAACTAAAATAAAAACTATTAAATTAAAATTGATATGAAAAAAGTATTTACTATTCTGGCTATTGTAGGAATGTTATTTTTTGTAACATCTAACATTCAAGCACAAAACGCAAAAGCGCAAACTGAAAAAAAAGTAGAAAAAAGTAAAAATTCTGATGCCGCGGCTACAGATACCAAATCTTTTCATCAGGAATTGAAAAAACGTTTCGTGGAAGGTGGTCCTGCCTTTATGGGGATTGTATTGTTAACTTTAATTTTAGGTTTGGCAGTGGCTATCGAAAGAATTATTTATTTATCTTTTGCTGACACTAATACTGACAAATTATTAGATGAAGTTGAGCAAGCTTTAGATGAAGGTGGCGTTGAAGAAGCCAAAGAATTATTAAGAAATAAAAAAGGACCTATCGCTTCCATTTTTTATGAAGGTTTAGAAAGAATGGATGAAGGAGTCGATGCCGCTGAAAAAGCCGTCGTATCCTATGGTAACGTTCAAGTAGGCCAATTAGAAAAAAATGTTTCGTGGTTGGCATTATTTATTGCTGTTGCTCCCATGTTCGGATTTATGGGAACCGTAATCGGTATGATCGAAGCATTTGACAAAATTGAAGCAGCCGGCGATATGCAACCTTCCTTAGTGGCAGGTGGTATTAAAGTGGCATTATTAACAACTGTATTCGGTTTGATCGTTGCTATTATTTTACAAGTATTCTACAATTTTATCATTGCAAAAATAGACAGTATCGTCAATAAAATGGAAGATGCATCCATCTCATTAGTAGATATGTTGGTAAAATATAGTCACAATAAATAATTGATATTACAATGGATAAAAAAATAAATTTGATAAATAAAATCATAGTTGGAATTATTGCCGTCATCGGCTTGATATTCTATATTATGATTATGAAAGATACGGAAGATGCCGGTGGTTATATCGATGGCATGCTTAAGTTTACCTATATTGTTTTAGCTTTTGCTGCATTAGCTTCCGTTTGGGTATGGTTTAAAGAAATGCTTTCGCACCCCGAAAAATTAAAACAAACAGCCCTTGTTACAATTCTGTTTTTGGTAATTGTTGCAATCGCTAAATATGGTCTGGCTTCAAATCAACCGGCACATTACAAACCCAATATCAATGTAGATGCTACAACTTCCAATTGGGTAGATACCGGCTTATATACTTTTTATATTCTCGGAACTATTGCCGTATTATTAATGTTTTTATCTCCGGTATTATCCGGAATAGGATCAGGTAGTAGTAATAAAGTTTCTGAAGAATATGAAGAAGACTATGAAGAAACAAATGATGAAGCTTAATTAATTTTTAAATTAAACAAAATGGCTAAAAGAAAATTACAAGAAATCAATGCCGGATCTATGGCAGATATTGCCTTTTTGCTGCTCATTTTCTTCTTGGTTACCACAACTATGGAAAGTAATTACGGTATCCGAAGAAAATTACCGCCGCCGGAAGATAAAAATCAACCGCCACCACCGGTTATCAAAAAGAAAAACGTTTTGGAAATCGTGATTAACGGTAACGACAAAATGTTGATAGAAGAAGAACCCGCGGATGTTAAAGATGTCAAAAAAATTGCCATTGAATTTATTACCAATAATGGTAAAGATCCTAAATCATCTGATAATCCGCAAAAGGCTGTTATCAGTATCAAACATACGCGCGAAACCAGTTATAAAATGTATATTTCTGTTTATAATGAACTCATTGCTGCGTATAACGATATCAGAAACCGCTATGCTAAGCAAAAATACGGCAAACCTTTTGATAAGCTAACGGAAGAAGAACAAAAGGCGGTAAAAGATGCCTATCCGCAAAAAATAGCAGAATCCACACCAAAAAAATAAATTATGGGTAAATTTTCAAAGAAAAAAGATAGTGGAACGCCGGCAATATCAACGGCGTCCTTACCGGATATTGTATTTATGCTCTTATTCTTCTTTATGGTGGCAACTGTGATGAGAGAAAACGGTGAAAAGAAAGTAACCGTTAGAATGCCATCAGCAGACCAAGTTAAAAAGATAGAAAAGAAAAGTTTGGTTTCTTATATTTATGTTGGTACCCCTATCAAAAAATATCAGGTTAAATTTGGTAAAGAACCTCGTATCCAACTTGGGGATGCTTTTGCCAATATAACTGATGTCGGTCCCTTTGTGTTGAAAGAAAAAGCAGCTAAGCGTGAAGAAGAGAAACCTTTAATGATAACTTCTATCAAAGCAGATGCCGATGTCGGTATGGGAATTATTACAGACATCAAAGAAGAATTAAGAAAAGTAAATGCTTTAAAAGTAAACTATTCTACTAAAAAAGGAGGAGTTACAACAAACTTCAATAAGTAGATTTTTAAATATTTCATTTTAAAAAAACTGCCTCTTTGTATTTAAGAGGCAGTTTTTTTCAATATTAAAAGGCATAAAATTTTTATTGATTTAACAGTGAAAATTAAAGGCATACTCCGGTTATTTCAAATTATCAATAACACTTCCTATATAGTTGATCTTTTGTAAAAGTGCTTTCATCTTTGACCTGTTCTCACGATATAACATTACTTTGAAAGCTTGTAAATTGTCTATATATTCTTCCAAAGCTTGCAAAATCGGGGTTTTGTTTTCCATAAAAATCGGGGTCCAGGTATCGGGCGAACTTTTGGCAAGCCGCACGGTTGAGGCAAAACCGGAACCTGCCATCGTAAAAATGTTTTGTTCGTCTTTTTCCAAATCCAAAACCGTCTTACCCAACATAAACGAACTGATATGCGACAAATGCGATACGTAAGCTATATGTTTGTCGTGGTCTTTGCTGTTCATTTCTAAGGTTTGCATACCCATATTATCAAAAATTTGCAAAGCTTTTTCTAAAATGCAGGGAGTGGTTTGATTGGTGTCGCAAATCATATTCATTTTACCATTAAACAGACTTGAAAATGCCGCTTCGGGTCCGGAATATTCCGTTCCGGCAATGGGATGCGCCAATAAAAAATTACCCCGATTCGGGTGACCGGCTATGGCTTGGGCTATTTTGTGTTTGGTCGAGCCGGTGTCAAATACCAAAGCATCCGGTTTGATATGATCGAGAATATTTTTGGCTATTTTCGGTATCACATCTACCGGCGTAGCAAGGATGATGATATCCATTTGCGGTATCAAATCATCGGTTAAGCTTTCGTGAACCAAACCTAATTCCTGCGCTTTGTCCAAATGATATTTATCTTGTCCGTATAGCCGGATGTTTTTATCATTTTGCAATGCCAATCCGAAGGAACCGCCTATGAGTCCCAATCCGATGATGCCTATTTTAGTGAATTGCTTTTCATTCATTTTTATCTGATTCTGTTTAAAGTTTCCGTCAAAATAGCTTCGCTATTGGTCAATGAAATACGCACATAATCATCGGAATGTTGTCCGAAGATAAAGCCCGGCGCCATAAAAATATGCTTTTCTTGAAGTAACCGGTCGGTAAAATCACAACTGTTTTGTCCGTCTGGCAGTTTTGCCCATATAAACAAACCGCTTTGATTGGGGCGAGCTTGTAAATTTAGTGCGTCACAAATTTTCAGAACGATACTTTTTCGTCTGCTATATATTTTATTAAGTTTATCGAACCATTCAGCCGGTGTATTCAGTGCCGTAACCGCCGCTTTTTGCAAGCCGAAAAACATCCCACTGTCCATTTGACTTTTAAATTTCATCACCGTATCAATCATCTCTTTTTTTCCCAGCAACATCCCGATACGCCAGCCCGCCATATTATGCGATTTGCTCAACGAATTGAGTTCCAATGCCGTTTCCTTAGCCCCCGGAATGGACAAAATACTCAACGGCTGCGGATTTAGAATCATACTATACGGATTGTCATTCACCAATATAATTTGATGATCCCGTGCAAAATCGACCAATTGCCGGTAAAAATCTTTGTTGGCAACCGCACCGGTCGGCATATGCGGATAATTGAGCCACATCAATTTGACTTTGCTCAAATCAGATTGTGCCAAAGCTTTTAAATCGGGCAAGTAGTTATTTGTTTCATTTAATGCATAATACACC
>WFZY01000159.1 GCA_015489265.1 Flavobacteriaceae bacterium
CGTCACTCTGTCGAAATGACACGCTACTTCATAATACCTATAAATTCAGTAGCAGTATGTAATTCTGATAGTTATTCATAGATTTCTCGTCGCTCCTTCGTCACTCTGTCGAAATGACACGCTACTTCATAGCACCTATAAATTCAGTAGCAGTATGTCATTTCGACAGAGTTCACCAGACTTTTGTCGGGGGATGATGAGAAATCTCAAAAAAGTTATAGTAATCGTAGGGTACTTTGTATGAATGAGAGAACACTCTATTAAAGCATTTGCTTGGCACTTTCTACTTTCTACTAATTTTCACTCTAGCATCAACCAAATAAAACCCGTTTGCATCCGCCAAAACCGGATTCAAATCCATTTCCGTTATTTCGGGATAAGTCATTACCAGATTCGAAACCTTGACAATTAAATCGGCAAAAACATCAATGTTGATACCGGATTTACCACGGGCACCTTTTAATATGGAATAAGCTTTCAAACTTTGAATTTTGGACAGAACAAAAGACTTATCAACCGGTGCCAAAACCGTTTGGTAATCTTTTAAAATTTCGATGAAAATACCCCCCATGCCAAACAAAACCAAATGTCCGAATCCGGCTTCTTTTTTTATCCCGATAAACAGTTCTTGCCCTTGCTTTTGAGTTTGAACCATTACAGATTTTGCCCCGTCAATTTGCATCAATTCTTTAAAATGTTTTTTAAATTCTTCCGGCGTATTAATGCCGAGACGTACGCCGCCTACATCAGATTTGTGTAAAGGTCCGACTACTTTCATCACAACCGGAAAATGCTTTTCGGCAAATTGTAGGGCTTGTGTTACATCGGTAAATTCTGCTTGTGGGACCACCGGAAAATCATAAGTTTGGAGTAGTTCATATACCTTTTTGTTCGGTAAATAACCCTGATAGTCATCTAATTTTATCAAAGCTTTTCTTTCGGAATGTGCTTCATTAAAATTAGGTAATAGCACATTTGCTTGCCGGTAAGCATTGGTTAGTGCTTTGCCGAACAGTACTTCATCTGAAAAACCTGGCAAACCCTTTTGATGAAAATAAGCAATTTCATCCGCGACATTGATAACCGACGGTAAAATGGGATAAATAGGTCGTTTGCGTTGTAGAATATGTTTGGCTAACACATCATAAACTTCATAAACTTGAAACAAGCCCGGACTGCCGAAAATAACCGCAATGGCATCAATTTCTTTGACTTTATCGGTCAAAGTGGTTAAAATAGCGTCTAAATGTTCAGCCGTTCCGGTTGCCAAAAAATCTATAGGATTGGCAACACTTGAGCCGGGTAATAGTTTTTCTTTTAAATCTTGAACGGCTTTGCTATGAAGTTGCGGAACATACAAACCGTTTTTTTCAAGCACATCGGTCAGCATCACACCCGGACCACCGGCATGGGTAACCACCGCCATATTTTTTCCTTTGGGTAATCCGTGATACAAAACGGCTGCCGTATCCACCATTTCACGACGTCCGTAAACGCGGATAATACCGGCTTTTTCAAACAACGCATCAACCGCCGAGTCAGAGCTTGCCAAAGCGCCCGTATGCGAACTTGCCGCGCGGCTTCCGGCAGTACTGCTACCGGATTTAATGGCGACAATGTAGCAGCCCTTTGCTCTTAACGAACGGGCATGTTTGAGTAGTTTTTGGGGCTGATTAATGCTTTCAATATACAGCAATTTGATTTTTGGACTTTGTGTGTCGTGATGTTCATCGAGATATTCCAAGACTTCTTCAATCCCGATTTGTGCCGAATTGCCCACCGACCAAACCGAATTGAATTGTAAACCGCTCTTCATCGCCGTTTCCATAATAAATACGGCTGTGGCACCCGAACCGGAAATTAAATCAACACCTTGCGGTGACAAACTCGGGACGGGCGTGGTAAATACCCCCGCATAGTGCCGGTTTATCAACCCGATATTGTTCGGCCCAAGCAAGCTGCCACCATGTTTTTCTATTTGGGACAAAATACGTTTTTCGAGCCGGCGACCGGCTTCGCCGGTATCGCTAAAACCGGCTGATATGATGATAAAGCCCTTGGTGTTTTTTTGTTCGGTCAGTATTTTAACGGTATCTTCGACATATTTAGCGGCAATAGCAATGATTGCTAAATCAACTTGACCGGGTAAATCACTGACATTTTGATAAGTGGGAAGCCCTTTGACATTATCTTTTTTAGGATTGATGACATAAATCTGTCCTTTAAAATTATGCTTGATTAAATTTTCTAATATTTTGCCACCCGGACTATGCGGATTGTCCGAACCGCCGATAACGGCTATGCTTTCGGGCTGTATTAATTTTTGATGAATCATAAGTTTCTGTTAAAAATGATTTTGAGGTATTAAAAATGCGTATTTTTTTTGTAAATTTAAGCAATAAAAATCAGTTTTTAAAACTCTACAGTTATGCCGTTTTTCTCACAAAGTGTACAACATATACGTTCATCGGAAATCAGAGATTTGATGAAACTCGCTACGCGTCCCGACATTATTTCGTTTGCCGGCGGAATGCCTAACAACGATTTATTTCCGGTAGCGGAAGTCGATGATATTATTTTAAATATGGATCCTGAAATCAAAAAAGTGGCGTTTCAATACGGACCAACGCCCGGTTATCCGCCACTTTTGGAAACACTTAAACAATATCTTAAAACCAAGGGGTTGCCGGTGGATACACACCATTTAATGATTACGACCGGTTCCTTGCAAGCTATCAACATTTTAGCCATGGAATTTATAGACCCGGGGGATTTGGTTTTGACCGAAAATCCGAGTTTTATTGGCGGTATTGCCGTTTTTAAAGCATTTCAAGCTCATATAAAAGGGGTGCCGTTGCAACATGACGGAATAGACCTGAAAGCATTAGAAGAAATTTTGGAAACCGAACAACCCAAATTGCTTTATATTATTCCTAATTTTCACAATCCTGCCGGCATTATTTACAGCAAAGAAAAACGGGTAAAATTATTGGAATTACTCAAAGACAAAAATATTTTGTTACTGGAAGATGATGCTTATAACGAATTATATTTTTCAGAAGCAGCGCATGAATTGACGCAGCCGGTTATGTCTATGAATCAATATAATATACCGATGGTTTATACGGGCTCATTCTCTAAAATTTTAGGTCCCGGATTCCGTTTGGGCTGGATGTTAGCCCCACCGGATATTTATGAAAAAGCGCAAATCATCAAGCAAGGCATTGATGCCTGTAGTCCTAATTTTACTCAAGTTATTGCCAATGCGTTTATGCAAAAGGGTTATTTGGAACCGTATTTAAACAAAATCAGGAAGGAATATGCCAAACGTAAACAATTGATGCAAAATGCGTTAGAAACTTACATGCCCGAAGAAGTCACTTGGACGGAACCGGAAGGTGGTTTTTATTTTTGGTTGACTTTGCCACAGTATATGAATGCTACTGATATTTTAAAAGACAGTGTTAAGAAAGGTGCCGTTTTTGTGACCGGTAAAACTTTTGATCCGGAAGCCAAACACAACAATTATATCAGATTGGCTTTTTCTAATATGAATATAAATGATATTGATAAAGGTATTCAAATTATATCGAATGCTATTAAGAAGAATATGCTCGCATATTCTTAATTTTTTTGACTCTATGTTGTTTTGTACGGGTAATAATAAATTAGGTTCAAAACCATATAATTATGGCTATTTTATTTTTAAATGATTTCTCCCCTACGGGGTTTATGTTTTTAACGTCATAAATTTTCTATAAATATATCACCCCTTCGGGGTTCAATGGTGTGTTTATTACTGTTCTGTCTATAAATATATCACCCCTTCGGGGTTCAAGGGTGTGTTTATTACTGTTTTGTTAATAAATATATCACCCTAACGAGGTTTATTAAATAAGCCCGAAGGGCTGAAATTATTATAATAAAACAATAAAAAAGTCTTTAACCCTGACGACGGTCGGGGGACATTATTATTTGAGATATTATATATTATCCACCTAAATCAATATAGAGTCATTTTTTTAGTTTCTTTTTATAAATAATTCATTATATTTCAATTTAAATCATTGATAATAAAAAATAAGTATTAAAAAGTTGGTATTATATTTTACAAGCAGGACGCCCCGATGGGGCTAAAAGAAATATTTAATTTTTTTATGGTGTATTTGCCCTAAAGTTCTTATCCATATAGTAGAATTGATTTAGATAAATTAGTATCTTGCAAAAACAAATCCTAAATAAGGAATTGCTTGCATGAAACTATACGACACCATAGAAAATCAACTCAAAAAAGAAAAAAACTTTGTTACAGATAAAGGTGAATTAAAAAAATGGGTCGCGATTAATAGAGCCAGAAATTACGATCCCGTGTTGATTAATTTGCTTTTGGAAAACGACCTGCTCAAACAAAGGTTTTTTGTAGAAGTGGCAGGGACGCTTATTTTTAAACAAGAGGACTTCATCACCCTAATGGAGATGAAAAATTACCTGAATGATAGTTATACGCAATACAAAAATAAAGTCGGTTTAAGGCTTAACGGACAATATCTCAAACAACTAAATGAGGTATCGCTGGTTTGGCCCTTTAAAGATTGTGTGTTGGAAGGCGGCCAAAACAAAGCGGAACAAAAACGCCAAGAAATATTTTTTAACGAGATATTGGCGCAAGACGAAATTACACAACTACTCGAACCAAAAGTATTCACCAACGTCAAAGTTTATAATAAAGACGGCGCGCAAGCTTTTAAAATCTTTACCAGAGATGCCGAAATTAACCGAAAAAGGGAGTTGCCGGATGAAACCATTACCGACAATTTGATCATCAAAGGTAACAATCTTTTGGTATTGCATTCCATCAAAAAAGAATTTGCCGGTAAAATAAAACTGATTTATATAGACCCTCCTTACAATACCGGTAGCGATAGTTTTGGCTATAATGATAGTTTTAAGCATGCCACTTGGCTGACATTTATGAAAAACCGGCTGGAAATAGCCAAAACACTCTTGCATAAAGATGGTACCATTTTTGTACAATGCGACGATAAAGAACAAGCCAAACTCAAAATACTGATGGATGAGATTTTTGGTGAAGAAAATCATAAAGAAACCATTGTGGTAAAAACAAGTACCCCAAGTGGCGTCAATGCAATTAATGTCAAACGAGGAGAACGCCTCTTTAAAGTTAAAGAATACTTGCTTTTTTACTCTAAAACACCGGCATATAGATTTAAACCTATCTATGTCAAAAGTAAGTTTAATAAAAACTACAGATACCAAGTCATTAAAACTCGGGGTACATATGAGGTAACAGATCTCAAAAAACAGTTTAAAACAGCTCTTGAATTAGAACAATATGCCTTACAACATCCAGAGAATATTTATTCGCTTGAAAAGAATAACAAAAAAGCAGGTGAAAAAATCAAAAAAGTCATACAAGCGTCAAAAAATAAAAATGAAGTAATTGAATACATTAATAGCAATAATCAGAAAGTTTTAATTTACAATGGTGGTGTTTTTATTCCACTGAAAGGCCGTGTGGTAGAAGACAATGGCACCTATTTTTTCGGCACACTGATTTCCGATTTATGGGATGATGAAATTTTTCAAACCAATAAAACCGAAGGCGGAGTCAACTTGCCGGGAGGTAAGAAACCGGAAAAACTGATCAAAAGGATATTACAATTGACAACCAACGAAAATGATATTGTACTTGATTACCATTTAGGTAGTGGAACTACAGCTGCTGTCTCGCATAAAATGAACCGTCAATATATAGGTATTGAACAACTTGACTATGGTAAAAATGATAGTGTTGTCAGACTTAAAAAAGTCATCAATGGCGAGCAAACCGGTATATCTAAGTCAGTAAACTGGCAAGGCGGAGGCGCATTTATCTATATGGAACTCAAGAAGTATAACGAAATATTTATTGATAAAATTCAAAAAGCTAAAAACACCAACGAGTTGCTTAATGTTTGGGAACAGATGAAATCACATTCATTCCTCAACTACAACGTAGATATTAAAAAACAAGAAGCACATACCCAAGAATTTAAACAATTGGATTTCGAAAAACAAAAGCAATATTTGGTAGCGATTTTAGACAAAAATCAGCTCTATGTAAACCTTTCATCACTCAATGACCAAGATTTTAAGTGCAGTAATGAAGAAAAGTCAGTTACAAAATTGTTTTACCATCTAAAAGCATAAATTATGTCCGCTTATACTTCAGACAGAGCGTTTACTGATTATATTCATCGCCATTTGGCTTTAGACTTAATCTATACCCCCATACTGTGGACACAGGTCGATTTAGATGCTGCTTATGCCGAAAAGATTGATATGCAGCAAGGTATCGATTATATTTTTAGAGATAAAAACGGTAAACTGAAAACCGTACAAGAGCGTTTTAGAGAAGTTAAATACCAAAGGTATTCTGATTTTACAATTCGGTACAGGCGCGATGGTAATAAACATCAAGACCGGCAACAATCGGAATACTATAAAATGAAAGCTGATTACTTCACCTACGGCATAACAAATTGCTATAAAAGTGCCGCTTTAGACCGCTGTACAGATTTTGTAAAATATGCCATAATAGACTTGAAAAAAGTTTATGAAAAAATTGATGCCGGAGAAATTATCATCAGAGATAACGGTAAAATTTTTTGCACTTTGGAAGACCGTAAAATCATCTGTCCCATCAAATACAATCATGATGGATCATCCTCTTTTTTCCCGATTGAAATCGGATTTTTAGTCCAGATTTGGGGTAAGGAAATCATACTATCACAAAAGGGCTTTATGTCATGACGCGGTTTTTGTACGATATATTAAATCAAGAATTTGACCAAAGTTTTCTGACTCAAATAGAAGTACCGGACTTTATTACCGGTAATTTAAAACACCGGATTAGACCCTATCAAAAAGAAGCCTTTCAACGATATATACTCTTTCAAACCGAAGATTTTGAAGGCAAACCCAACCAACCATTACACTTACTTTACAATATGGCAACCGGTAGTGGTAAGACTTTGGTCATGGCGGGCTTGATGCTTTATCTGTATAAGAATGGCTATCGTAATTTTTTGTTTTTTGTCAACTCAAATAACATCATCAAAAAAACCAAAGAGAATTTTCTTAATCCGCTTGCCTCAAAATATCTTTTCAGTGAAAAAATAGTTATGGATGGCAAAGCCATTCAAATAAAAGAAGTCGAAAATTTTGAAGAAGCCGACAACGATAATATCAATATCAAATTTACCACCATTCAGCAACTTCATATTGACCTTAACAGCGTTAAAGAAAACGGTATTACTTACGAAGATTTCAAAAATCAAAAATTAGCTTTAATTGCTGACGAAGCCCATCATTTAAGTTCCGGAACAAAATCCGGTAATTTAGAGGGCAGTTGGGAAAATACGGTCATGCGAATTTTGAATCAAAATCATGACAATATACTTTTAGAATTTACCGCCACACTGGAATATAAAAATAGTGAAATTGCTGAAAAGTATAAAAATAAAGTGCTTTTCAAATATGAACTTGCGCAATTCAGGCTGGACGGTTATTCAAAAGACATACATCTTATCCGGTCGCATTACGATGAAAAAGAAAGAATTATCCAAGCTTTAATATTAAATTTGTATCGTCAAGAACTGGCAGCCGAAAACGGTATCAACCTCAAACCCATCATTCTTTTTAAAGCCAAACGAACCATTAAAGAATCGGAGCAAAACAAAGCCGGTTTTCATAAACTGATTGCGAAACTTTCACCGGAAGATATCAAAAACATTAAGAAAAACGCAAAAGTTGAAGTGGTTCAAAAAGCATTGCGGTTTTTTGAAAAAAATAACATATCACCACTGGAAATAGCAAAGAGAATACGTGCAAATTTCAAAGAAAATCATTGTATAAGCGCTAACAACGACTCGGAAACCGAACGCAATCAAATATTACTCAATACTTTAGAGGACATAAACAACCCAATTAGAGCGGTTTTTGCCGTTCAAAAATTGAATGAAGGCTGGGACGTTTTAAATCTGTTTGATATTGTCCGGCTATATGACGCTAGGGACAGCAAAGCCGGTAAAACGGGAAAAATATCACTTTCGGAAGCCCAGCTGATTGGTAGAGGTGCCAGATATTTTCCTTTTGTTACTGACAAAGGACAAGAACCATACAAACGAAAATTTGACAATGATCCGAATAACGATTTAAGGGTTTTAGAAGAACTGTATTACCATACCAGAGAGGACAGCCGCTATATTTCGGAACTGAAAAAAGCTTTGGTCGAAACCGGAATTTATGAAGACGATGAAAGATTAGAAACAAAATATCTCACATTAAAACCGGCATTTAAGCAAACTAATTTTTATAAAAAAGCCAAAGTTATTTTTAATCAAAAAGTCATAAATAATTACAGCAACATAAAGTCACTCAATGATTTAGGTATAAAGAAACGAAATTTTATATTTAATTTATCATCCGGTGCCGGTAGAAAAACCGGCACTTTTAAAAAAATAGAAAATTCAAAAACGAATATTGAAAACATTAGTCAAAAGAACACCAAACTTTCTGACATACCAAGCCACATCATTCGCTTTGCCTTAACTCAAAATCCCTTTTATTATTTTGACAATTTAAGAAAATACTTTCCTAATCTGGTATCAACTTCCGGTTTTATTACAAACGAAGATTATCTTGGTAGTTTAGATATCACTTTTAAAGGACCCAAAAACAGACTTGAAAAAATAGCCAATGATGATTATATAATGGCATTACAAGGGCTTTTGCAAAGCATAGAGACGAATATAAAAGCCTCGCTTACCGAGTACACCTGTTCTGATTGGACTAGTGATTATGTTCATAATATCTTTAAAGACAAGAAAATTAAGGTCCATAAAAACAGTGAGCGGTCAGATGGTCAAGAAGCTTTGATTGCCAATATGCCTTGGTATGTTTTTAACGCAAATTACGGTACAAACGAACAAAAGAAATTTGTTGAAAACTTTGCAAAGTATATTGAAAAATTGGAAGTGCATTTTGAATCCATTTATTTAATCAAAAATGAAAAACATTTAAAGATTTATGATAAAAAAGGACGTGGCTTTGAGCCGGATTTTATATTATTTTGTAACCCCAAAACTGATAATAAAATAATGTTTCAAGTATTTATAGAACTAAAAGACAAGCATTTAAAAAAGCAAGATAACCTGAAAACGGATTTTATCAATGAAATCAGAGACCAAAAAATAATTTTTGATAACTATTTAATCACAGCCATGTCAATCAGCAGTGAAAATCTTAATG
>WFZY01000160.1 GCA_015489265.1 Flavobacteriaceae bacterium
AAAATAAAAGCCATTATCGAAGAGAACAAGAAAAAACCCAAAAAACAAGGGCGTTTTGCTAAAAAAATGGCGGAACTGATGGAAAAAGCCGAAGAACAAAAACGCCTGCAAGAAGAAATGAAACGCAAGCAGAAGCGGAAGTAAAACTTTATAAATTGATAATGATAATTAAAATACAGCATAGCCGTTTGGTTGTGCTGTTTTTTTGTCATCCGACAGAGCGACGCAGGAAAACGGCCTGTCCCAATTTTATGGTGGTATCCCATTTCCAATTAACTTCATTTTCGTAAACCACACCTAAATCAGAAAAAATTTTCTTAAAAACTGCCGGTTTCGAAATAAATTGCTTAGGAATAATCAATGTTGAACCGTTTTTAAGTTTGATAAAAAAATGAGTAGATATCTCAATCAAACTTTTAAACTCGGAAAAGTTGATTTTTTCTTCTAACCCCGGCTCAATAATGATAAGCATTTGTTTGGTATTATCAAAATCTAAAATTGATGTTCTATTGACACGTTCTTTAAAATTCTCGTTAATATGTTTTTCAAAATACTTTTTATAGCGCCATTTAATATATTGTGGGAAGATCAAATACCATAAAACAGCAATAATTAAAAAAATCAGCGCAAGTATTTGTTTACCCGATAAAAATAAAAATAAGCCCAATAATGCATAAATAATTGACACACTATACTTTGATTTGTTTCTATTTTTTTGTTGTAATTTTGACTTAGAAGAGCTATACAACTGAAAAGTTAAAAAATCAGACGGCTTTAGGGTTAACTCTATTTTCATTTTTAAAATCATTCTTATTTTGCATAACTATTCAATCATAAAATCTGGGGTTATATGGCTTATAATTTAGATTCAATATTTCATTAATTTCGTTAATTGTCTTCTCTGCTAATTTTTTATCTCTTGTTGAAATTAAAAATCTTTTTATAGTGTGATTATGATTTAACAAATATATATCATTATTATATACTTCATATTTTTTATCGGGTAAAGCAAAAGTAAAAAGGGCAAAATTTTGCGTTCCTTTCAGTGACAAAATCGTAATGTCAGTAATACCGTTTAAATCTGCTTTTTGCTTGAACCAATTTTTTCCAAAAATAAATTTAGCTTTATATAATGCTTTGTCATCAGTTATTAAAATACCATCTTTACTTAAAAGAATTAAAAGGATAAAAAATGAAAACGGTAAGAATAATAAGAAAAAATAAAAAATTCCGGTAAATTCATAATCATAATCGGGAACTTTCAACAACTTGAACATTAAAAGCAAAAACATATATGACCCTATGGTAAAGGTTGCCAGAAATACCAATGCTAACATTGTTTTTTGATAAAATGTAAATCCGGATTTAAGAATAATTTTTTTCATATTTACAACTAAATAGCAAATAATTTTACACAAATATACAAAAAAATCAACATTTTATTGTTGCAACAAAAAAACCCGCCATAGGCGGGTTAATAAAGTATCAATTAAATAATAGTTACAATTTTTCAAAGCGTGCTTGGAAAAACCGCAGATATTTGGGTTCATAAACCATTTTTAGACCACGGGCATTTTTGGCATTTTGATATACATCAATCACCGATTCGGCAACAACATCCATGTGTGCTTGCGTATAAACCCTGCGGGGGATGGTCAAGCGTACTAATTCCAATTTCGGATAATTATGCTCGCCGGTTTCTTTGTTTCGCCCTGCGGATACCACACCGCGTTCCATAGCACGCACGCCCGAATCGACATACAATTCGGCGGCTAAGGTTTGTGCCGGAAATTCATCTTGAGACAAATGCGGATAAAAAGCTTTAGCATCTAAGAAAACACCGTGCGTACCAATTGGTTTAACAATAGGAATACCTTCTTGCAACAACAAATTGCCCAAATATTGCACTTGTCCTACTCTGGCTTTTTGGTGTTCGTCCATAACAGATTCTTTAATACCGATAGCCATAGCTTCCATATCACGTCCGGCTAATCCGCCATACGTATGCAAACCTTCATACACGACCACCATATTACGGGCTTCTTCAAACACACGCGGATCATTGGTTGCCAAAAAACCGCCGATATTAACCAAAGCATCTTTTTTTGCACTCATGGTAGCATGGTCGGTTAAGCTGTTGATTTCCTTAACAATTTCGGCAACGGTTTTGTCTTGATAGCCGGCTTCTTTTTGTTGAATCATATAAGCATTTTCGGCTACACGCGTCATATCGTGCACGATATCAATGCCGTATTTCTGAGTCAATTCTCTAACCGCTTTTAAGTTTTTAAGTGAAATCGGTTGTCCACCTGCCATATTTACTGTGGTTGCCATTGCCACGTACGGGATTTTATCGGCACCAACCTCATCGATTAAAGCTTGCAGTTTGTTCAAATCGATATCGCCTTTAAACGGATATTCACTGTTGGGGTCGTGTGCTTCATCGACAATAACATCTACAAATTTGGCACCTGCCATTTCTTGATGCAATTTAGTCGTGGTAAAATACATATTGCCGGGCACATAATCGCCTTCTTTAATTAAAATTTTAGAAATCATGTGTTCCGCTGCACGACCTTGATGGGTCGGTACCAAATGTTTGTAACCATAAACATTTTGCACGGTTTCTTCCAAGTGATAAAAATTGCGACTACCGGCATAAGCTTCATCGCCTAGCATCAATCCCGCCCACTGGCGGTCGCTCATTGCCGAAGTGCCACTATCGGTTAACAAATCGATGTAAACATCTTCGGAACGTAAAAGAAACGTATTGTAACCCGCTTCCGCCATTGCTTTCTCTCTTTCTTTTTTGGAAAGCATACGCAACGGTTCTACCATTTTAATTTTATAGGGCTCTGCCCATGATCTTCTTTTCATATATTTATATTTTTGGTTATTTGGTTAATTGGTTATTTGGTTATACTGGTTATCTGGTTAACTGTTTATTTGGTTAATTGAGTAAAAAGTAAGAAAGCGGTAAAGTGCCAAGTGCGATTTGTTGCGGTTCATAGAGATTACTTGTTACTACCTTCAACTTTCAACTAACTTAAACAAAGGGCAATTTTACGACTTCTGCCGGCACTTGTTTTTTACGGATTTGAATCAAAATTTTGCTTCCCTGTTTAGATTTATCTGCAGGCACATAGCCCATTCCTATCGCTTCTTTGAGTGTTGGCGACATCGTGCCGCTAGTTACTACGCCTATTTTTTTACCGGACTCATCCATAATGTCATAGCCGTGGCGGGCAATACCTTTTTCTTTCAACTTAAAGCCGACCAATTTGCGACTTACGCCTTGCTCTTTCTGATTTTTCAAATTTTCACTATTGATAAAATCCTTAGTAAATTTGGTTATCCAGCTCAAGCCGGCTTCAATGGGTGATGTGGTATCGTTAATATCATTGCCATACAGACAATAGCCCTTTTCCAAGCGCAAAGTATCGCGAGCGCCTAAACCTATGGGTTTAATTCCAAATTCTTTGCCCGCTTCAAACAAAGCATTCCAAATATCCTCTACAAATTCGTTTTTGACATAAATTTCATAACCCTTTTCGCCTGTATATCCGGTAGCAGACACTAAAATATCTTTATGACCGGCTAAATCGGCTTTGGTCCAAGTGTAATATTTCAAGTTTTCTAAATCGGCACTGTTACCGGCTAGTTTTTGCATCACTGCAGGGGCATTAGGTCCTTGTACTGCCAAAATGCTGTATTGGTCTGACAAATCTTCAAGTTTTACATCAAATTTTTCGGCATGTTTGTTGACCCAAGTCCAATCTTTATCCAAATTAGCTCCGTTGACTACCAGCATATATTTATCTTCGTCTAACTGATAAACCAACAAGTCGTCCACTATACCGTTTTGCTCATTGGGAAAGCAGGAATATTGCACTTTTCCGGGCTTCAATTTGGCGACATCATTGCTGGTAATGTATTGCAAAAAATCAAGCGCATCTTTACCCGACACAAAAAAATTACCCATATGCGACACATCAAAAACGCCGACTTTATTGCGGACGGTTTCGTGTTCGGCATTGACACCTTCATACTGAATGGGCATTTCAAATCCGGCAAACGGCAACATTTTAGCGCCAAGAGCTTTATGTATTTTATTGAGTGCTGTTATTTTCATTTTCTTATTTTTAAGTGTCGCTAAAATAAGAAAATGATTGGGATTTTGGGGTGATTTTAGAAAGGAATTTTAAATGGTAGATTTAACTAGCAAATGCGACTTTTTTATTTATAAAATAATTCAAAAAAAGTAACGACTATTATCAAAACAACTCAGTATATTTGAACACTTATATAAAAAAAATCAATATTAATTAAAAAAGCACTGTTGTTTTTTACAATTTTTAAAATTATCACAATTATAAATCTAAAGATTTGATAATAAAATTCTTACGTTTTTAAGTCTCATCAATCTAATATTAGACACAAGAGTTCCGTATTAAAAATCAAATACCCACACGGGTAAAAAATACCAAATAGTTATAAATAACTATAAAAATAAGCATCTATATCCGATTATAATAATATATTTGTTGTGTTAAATAAAACTAAAATTTATGTTAAAAAATTTTAGTTTAAAAAAATGAAATTCTCATTCATTACGGTTGTATTTTCATTACAAATTGATTTGACCAATTAGAATTATAAATTGAGCTTAAATTTTAATAAATTAAATCAAAAATTTAAAATTATGAACACGAAAAGTCAAGGGGCGCCACCAAAGCGCCATAATCGGATACCGGAAGTGGTACCGGCTTATCAACTGGTAAACTTGATACATTATGTATAATCAAGTTATATTAGTGGGTAATGACACACAACATTACCAAAGCATGCGACAAAAATTAATAAATTACGATTTTTCTGTCGCATATATACCTCAAGTGCAACAAGCTTTAATGGCTATTAAAGACAATAATCTTGTTATTGTTATCACGGACAACCAATTACAGGACAAGCATGAAATTTTTAATTTCTCTGAACAAATGTCCAAAAGACATATTCCTGTTATTTTTATCGCCGATACAGATGATAGGCATACCTTTAATTTAGCAATGCGTGCCGGTGTTAATACTTATTTTGTCAAAGAACGACATAATATGATTGACATCATCAGGCAGATACAATTGCTTACTCAAAATCATGACAATCAAAAGAGGTTTGATATACAAACCCACCAACAGGGAAGACGTCAAATAGGATTAGTAGGACTGACAACCTATTTGCAGAACATCAAAAATATGGGATACAATGATATTTCCCGAAAAGTTGTCCGGTATGAAGATATCATTTGGATTTCAAATGAGAAAAAGTATCTTAAATTTCCAAATTATATCTGGTTTAAAGATAACAGTGGAAACATTTACTACCTTAAAGAATCTTTAACTAATGTATATCAACGAATTCCGGAATATTTTGCCCGTGTCAATGACAGTTATATCGTTAGTTTGTTATCGGAATATTTAGACGGCCGTATAAACGGTAGCAATATTGTCGTAAAAGGAAAACGATTTAAAATAACGAGAACTTATAAAACAGAGTTTGAAAAACGATTTGCTCAATTATACGGTTAATTTTTTCAAACCAAATAGGTTTAATATAAACTTTAAAGGTCGGGAATTAGCCTAAAAACCGGCTATAAATACTTAAGTAGGCATAACTTAAAATTTATTATCCTGAAAAAAAAAATTATTATCGGTTTCATTCTTTTCATTACACAAAATTCATTTTCACAAGTATTTGACAATGATGTTAACATCAACGAAAAAGTAGGTAAATACATTCAACTCGTTGGTTGTTAACACATCACTTTTCGGAACCAATTACAAAATCTATGTTAATTATGGGCAAAAGGTCAAAAATTTTAAAACCTATAAAATTGAAGATGCAGCAGGAAATGTCAAAAAGTTTAATACTATGATAGATACTCTCAACTTTATGTATGACAATGGCTGGGATTTTGTTAATTATAACGCTGAAATAATAAGCGGTAAAGTACGAAATGTTTATTTACTAAAAAGACGGGAATAATATAATAGAATTCATTAACATAAAATTCGCAACAGCCGGAAATCAGCCGAAAAGCTGACTATAAAATTCCGGAGTAGGCTTAACTTAAAATTTATTACAAATGAAAAAAATCACCTTACTACTTTTTATTCTGGCAAGCAATCTATTGCAAGCCCAAGTCCCCCAAAGCGAACGTGACGCTTTGATAGCCCTTTACAATGCCACCGACGGACCAAACTGGTCAAATTCAAGCAATTGGAATACGTCTAATC
>WFZY01000161.1 GCA_015489265.1 Flavobacteriaceae bacterium
ATTTGGGACATCCCGTTAAAGAAGCTGTTATTACCGTACCGGCATATTTTAACGATGCCCAACGTCAAGCTACTAAAGAAGCGGGAGAAATTGCCGGCTTAAAGGTTAAACGTATCATCAACGAACCGACTGCCGCTGCTTTGGCTTACGGTTTAGACACATCTGATAAAGAGAAAAAAATTGCCGTATTTGACCTTGGTGGTGGTACTTTTGATATTTCCATTTTGGATATAGGTGACGGCGTAACCGAAGTATTATCAACTGCCGGTGATACACACTTAGGTGGTGATGATTTTGATCAACGTATTATCGACTGGTTGGCAGACGAATTCAAAAAAGAAGAAGGTATCGATTTGAAAAAAGATCCGATGGCATTGCAACGCTTAAAAGAAGCTGCCGAAAAAGCCAAAATCGAATTGTCATCTTCACCCGAAACCGAAATCAATTTGCCTTATATCACAGCAACCGCATCAGGTCCCAAACACTTGGTTAAAAAATTGACCAGAGCCAAATTTGAACAATTAACCGACGACTTGGTAAAACGTGCCATGAAACCGGTTAAAGAAGCTTTGGAACAAGCCGGCTTAAAACCCTCGGATATCGATGAAGTGATTTTGGTCGGTGGTTCAACCCGTATTCCAAAAGTTGTAGAAGAAGTTGAAAAATTCTTTGGTAAAAAAGCTTCAAAAAACGTCAATCCTGACGAAGTGGTTGCCAAAGGTGCCGGAATTCAAGGTGCCGTTTTAACCGGTGATGTCGATGATGTCTTATTATTAGACGTCACGCCATTGTCACTGGGTATTGAAACCATGGGTGGTGTAATGACCAAATTGATTGATGCGAATACCACCATTCCGACTAAAAAATCGCAAATATTCTCAACAGCACAAGATAACCAACCCAGTGTTGAAATTCATGTCTTACAAGGTGAAAGACCATTGGCTAAAGACAACAAAACCATCGGTCGATTCCACTTAGACGGTATTCCACCTGCCAAACGTGGTGAACCACAAATTGAAGTGACTTTTGATATTGATGCAGACGGTATTATTCATGTTACCGCTATGGATAAAAATTCCGGAAAATCTAAAGATATCAGAATTGAAGCTTCCAGCGGCTTAAGTAAAGAAGAAATTGAAAAAATGAAAAAAGAAGCTGAAGCCAATGCCGAAGCTGATAGAATAGCTAAAGAAAAAGTTGAAAAACTCAATAAAGCAGATGCTACGGCATTCCAAATGGAAAAATTGGTAGAAGAACATAAAGACAAAATCTCTGATGAAAGTAAAACCGCCATAGAAAATATGGTTAAAAAAATCAGAGAGGCATATGACAAACAAGATGCGGATATGGCGGAAGCAGCTACCAAAGAAGCAGAAGATTTATTGATGAAAGTAGGTCAAGAAATACAAAATGCTGCACAAGCCACAGGTGATACCGGTGCACAACAAGCACAAGATACCGGTAATACCGGAAGTCAAAATGATGATGATGTACAAGATGTAGATTTTGAAGAAGTTAAATAATAGTAGTAGATAGTTTTTTCATAATGATTGATTAAACCTTTCGGGGGCTGCCGTTGGCAGCCCCCGAAAGGTTTTTTTGTTTTTAAAGCAAAATTTTACCATTACAAAAAAAAAGCTATTTTTGTTTTGGAATAATAATTGCTAAATTCCAATTGTCAAAACATCAAAAACAAACAAAATGAAAAAAATTATCCTATTATTCGGACTTTTTACGGTCTTTACAATCTCTGCACAAGATATTCCTGATGCACAACTTGTTGATATGAAAGGCAATAAAGTCTCTTTTAAAGATATTATCAAATCGGACAAACCGGTTATTATCAGTTTTTGGGCTACTTGGTGCGTGCCTTGTATGAACGAATTGGATGCTATAAGTGAAGTTTATCCCGACTGGCAAGACGAAACCGGTGTCAAATTGATAGCCATTTCGCAAGATGATGACCGAACCGCTCGCCGAATTTTACCTTTGGTCAATGGAAAAGATTGGGATTTTGAGATTTATCGCGATTATAATTTTGAACTGAAACGCGCTTTTAATATCGCCAGCATTCCTTTTATGTTGATTATCAAAAACGGTAAAATCGTTGCCAAACGGTCGGGTTATACACCGGGAAGCGAAGACGAAATTTATGAAATTATCAAAAATTAACCTGTTATACCAATAAATCTGACGAGTAAACGTCAAAACTCACAATCATGAAAAAAATCTTTATCCTGTTTTCTGTACTTGCAAGCATTCTCACACAAGCGCAAGATATAGGACATCTGTCAGGCGGCTATGAATCATATATGCAGTATTATCAAAACGATGCATCAACCAACTTTACGGCACCTTCTGATCCACTGCGTTCCATGCATTATCTCAATACCGCTTATAATTATAAACAATTCAGTTTCGGACTGCAATATGAAGCTTATTTACCACAAGCTTTTCTTGGTTATAGTCCCGACTTAAAAGGTAACGGCTTGGCTACTTATTATGTCAAATATCAAAAAGATAATTTGTCGGTAACTGCCGGATATTTTTATGAACAATTTGGTAGCGGCTTGGTATTCAGAGCTTGGGAAGACCGGCAACTAGGTATCAATAACGCTTTGAAAGGGGTAAAAATCAAATATAATTTTAAGGACTTTGCTGAAATTACCGCTTTGACCGGAAACCAGCGTTTGGGTTTTAAAGTATCCGAATCGACTATTTACGGTGCCAATGCCGATTTGAATTTAAACAAATTGTTCAAATCTGATAAATTGCAACTTAAATCGGGCTTTAGTTATGTGGCACGCTATCAAGAAACCGCTTCACAAAACCCTGATTTAAAACCCATTGTCGGCAATTTCTCGTCACGTTTTGACTTAAGCACCGGTGGTTTTTATACCGATTTTGAATATGTATATAAACAACCGGATGCGCGTGCTTCAAATGGCGTTTTACTAGACCAAGTTTTATTTGATGGTAACGCTTGGTTGTTGAATTTGGGCTATTCGCAAAAAGGTTTAGGAGTCAATGCAACCTTTCGCCGTTTAGAAAATATACAAATGTATAGCGAACGGCTTTTGGAAGGCAACTCATATAATGCCGGTGTCATGAACTTTGTCCCCGGACTCACCAAACAACACGATTTTAGTTTGGCTAACATTTATGTATATCAAGCCCAACCCGGTATTTCATTCGGCGAAGAAAAAGTAGGTGAAATTGGTGGTCAAATCGACTTGTTTTATACCTTTAAACGTAAAACCGCTTTGGGGGGCAAATATGGCACCAAGCTGGCTTTAAATTTCTCACGTTGGCATGGACTTAATGCCCGTTTTGATCATCAAAAACAAATTTATAGAGCTGACTTTTTTAACACGGGAGAACTTTATTTTCAAGACATCAATATGGAAATCAGAAAAAAGATTTCAAAAAAACTGAAAACCGTTTTTTCATTTATCGATGTGCAATACAACAAGCCCAAACTCGAATTTGAAGGCGAATTTGTTCATGCCAATATTGTGGTGGCAGATTTTGAATTAAAATTACCAAAAACCCGTTCTGCCCGTTTGGAATTACAACATCTTAATACTAAAGACGACCAAAAAAACTGGGCAGCAGCATTGTTTGAATACAATTTTAATCATCATTTTAATATCTATGCCGGTGATATGTACAATTACGGTAATGAAAACGAGAAAATTCATTATTTCAACGTCGGCACCACTTATACCCAATCAGCCACCCGTTTGAGTTTGAGTTACGGCAGACAACGCGGCGGCTTACTCTGTGTCGGTGGCGTTTGCCGCTATGTGCCGTCAAGCAAAGGTGTTACGGCTAGCATTTCTTTAACATTTTAAAACTATGGACAATTTTGAACAACAATGGCAAAAAGTGCTGGATTTTTTTAAAGCCAAATTTACCGACGGCGAAACACCTGATATTGATACAATATTATTTCTCATAGGGATACAAGAATTGGGACGTATCCAACCAAAATTTAGCAAAGACGAAAAGGTCAATTTGATGCATATTGCCACTTGCAAATTATTAGAGCCATACGGTTATTACGAATTCAGTCACTACGATGATGAAGCTTGGCCGCATTATAAACGGGTCAAAAATATTGAAAGCGGAACGGATCAAGAGCAATTGATGAAGGAAGCTATTATCAATTATTTTACTACAAACAACATCATATAAAATGTTGAAAATGAAAAAGAAACAAATCTACATATTATTTTTTAGCATTATATTTACGGGACAAATTTCTGCACAGAATTATAAAAAACGCTTGGCACTTAGCAAAGAATTTCTCAAAAAGGTCCGGGTACGAGAAGTCTTGGATACCATGCTTTGGGATAAAGAATCCGCTATATTTAACCAAACCGAAAAATGGTTTAAAGAAAAAAAATTAGATGTTTATAACGGCAAAGATTATGAATTTTTTCAATCGAGTTTGATGCACCAATTTTTGTTTTCAAAACGCCACATTTTAAATCGCATCAAATACCATTACAGGCATGTCGATTATAAACTTTTACAGAAATATGTCAAACAAATAGATAAAGGCAAATTGCAAGATGTTATTTTTTCATCCGGATTGTATGATTTGCTTAACCAGATGTTGACCAAAGAGCTCAATCAAGTCAAAAATATGACCGTTCCCAAATATTTGGAATTTTTGGTCAACAAACATAAGCCGGTTGATATAAAAATTCAATATAATAACAAACCGGTTGATGCGCAAAAACTCGATTTGGATATTTTGGTAGAGACTAACAATGCCGACTACAAACAGGTTTCTATTTTAGATAAAAAACACAACCAAATTTTAAAACCAGCCGGTTATACCTATCAACAAATTCAGAAAATTATCATAAAATTCAAAGGACAAAAATTTGAATTTAAACCCGATGAGCAAATCAATTTGTACCCGCATCAATTTAAAGAGCTCAACAGTATGATTTCAAAATACAGTTATAACCAAATACCGGTTTGGCATTTGGATATATTGGAAAGCAACGGACATATTGGTGTGCAATTGACCAATGTCATTGAAGCCAAAGTCATTAAAGAAAAGTCGATTCAAAAAAAAGACACACTTAAACGCATAGACTGATTCTCAATTTATTCCGCCAATTTTTTCCAACCGATTTTTTGCATGTTTTTATAAATCAAAAAACCGGCAATCAAGGCAATGGCAAAAAACACAAACGATAAAGTATATTGTTTAAAGATAAATTTTCCAATTCCGAATAAGGTAAAAATAACCATAATACTCCCCATAAACCAATTGGCAAACATCAACACAAAACCCTTATCACCTTGTACATCAAGCAGTTTTTTATCAATAGCTTGCCAACCGATCCCACCGGGATGTACTTTGGTATAAAAAGACTTGAGTTTGGCTTCAGATGTAGGACGCGTTCTAAAAGTTACTATTAACCACCATACAGTTGACCAAGCCACTATGCTTAACAAAATAACCGGATAATCATCGCTTAAAGATAAACCGAAACCAAATTTTTTACTCAATAAAAATGGCAATAAAAAGTAAGGGGCAACCATAGCCGTAATCTCACTCCAAGCATTGATTCGCCACCAAAACCAGCGTAAAATCAATACCAGACCAATACCGCCACTCGCCACTAATATAAATTGCCACGCCTGACTAATTTGCGTGATTTGCGTCGTAATCAACAAAGCGATAAACATCAATACAAAAGTGGTAATCCGTGAAATTTTAACGTAATATTTTTCAGAAGCACCCGGCTTAAGAAAAGGACGGAATAAATCGTTAATGATATAAGAAGTGCCCCAAACCGTTTGCGATGCCAAAGTGGACATATAAGCCGCAAAGAATGCCGCTAACATCAAACCCAACAAACCACTGGGTAGTAAATCACGAATCAGCATGACATAAGTAGCGCCTTTGTCTTGGGCTTCGGGATACAAGACTAAAGCAACCATTGCCGCTAAAATCCAAGGCCAAGGTCGTAAAGCATAATGGGCAATATTAAACCACAATGTAGCAAATAACGAATGTTTTTCGTCTTTGGCAGACATCATCCGTTGGGCGATATAGCCACCACCACCGGGTTCTGCGCCCGGATACCAACTTGCCCACCATTGTACACCTAAGTAGGTAAACAATGCCGTTAAACTCAATTTTAAAACACCGTTTCCTGAAGTAGCGGCTGTTTGTGTCGAATCGGAACTACTAATATCCGGAATAAAATCGAACAACCATTTTTGATGGCTCAAACTGTGTTTTAAACCATCGATACCACCGATATGTTTGACGGCATAATACGCTAAGGCAATACTTCCTGTCATAGCCATAACAAACTGAAAACTATCGGTAACCGATACGCCCATCAATCCGGACATTGATGAATAAATAGCGACAAAAATCATCATCAATCCGACATATAATAAATGTGATGAAAGATGTAGTCCTAAAAAATTGACTTCGTGCAAGCCGAAAATCGTCAAATCGGGAAACATGACTTTTAATATTTTGACCATTGCCAGATTGACCCAAGCTATCACAATGGCATTCATCAAAATACCGATATAAACGGCTCTAAATCCGCGTAAAAATTTTGCCGGTTTGCCATCATAACGAATATCTACAAATTCGGCATCGGTTAAGATATTGGCACGCCGCCATAGACGGGCAAAAAAGAATACCGTTAAGATACCGCCAAAAACCATATTCCACCACAACCAATTACCGGCAATACCGTTTTTGGCTACCAGTTCGGTTACTGCCAAAGGTGTATCTGCAGCAAAGGTCGTTGCCACCATACTGGTTCCGGCTATCCACCAAGGCAATGAACGTCCGCTTAAAAAAAAACTTCCGGTATCTTTACCCGCTTTTTTTGAAAAATAAAAAGAAATGGCAAAACTAAAAATAAAGTATGTAATAATAATCAGCCAATCTAATTGCGATACATGCATAATTTGAGATTTTCGGTTAAGATGTCAAATGTAAGAAATCTCAAATAATGACACAATATTTTTAAGGTTTTTTATCCGAATTCTCCGTTTTTTTAGTGGGCTTGGTGTTAAACTTGTTCATCGTGCGTTGCAAACCTTCCTGGGCAAAGTTAACGATAGCATCGGCAGCTTTGTCTGTAAGCACCGGCAAATCTTGCATCTGTTCGGGTGTCCATTTTCCCAAAACATAATCTACTTGACCACCTTTGGGATAATCTTTACCGATGCCAAAGCGCAAACGCGGATATTGTACGCCACCAATCAGTTCTTGAATGCTTTTCAGTCCGTTATGACCGCCATCACTACCTTTGGGCCGGATGCGAATGGTACCGAAATCCAAATTGACATCATCAGTTAATACCATCAAATTGTTCTTATCGATATTTTCTTTCTCTAACCAATATCGTACGGCTTTACCGCTTAAATTCATATAGGTTGACGGCTTGACTATGATAAAACGTTTACCGCGATAATTGACTTTTGCCACCTCGCCGTAACGTTCGGTTTTAAAATCGGTTTTTAATTTGTCAGCCAAGCGGTCGGCTATCAAAAACCCGATATTGTGACGGGTATATTTATACTGCGGACCGGGATTGCCCAGCCCGACTATAAGGAATTTTTTCATATCAGCATTTGCGTCACCTTGTTCTGTCTGTCTGTTTGTATCAGCATGACGGCTTTTATTAAAGAATGATAGTATTTTTTTAAGGAACATAAGCGTTCTAAAATAGTAATTTTTATATATTTGAACAGATGAAACTTGATAAG
The DNA here is from genome assembly GCA_015489265.1 of Flavobacteriaceae bacterium. Taxonomy (GTDB): domain Bacteria; phylum Bacteroidota; class Bacteroidia; order Flavobacteriales; family Flavobacteriaceae; genus WGBX01. Next base: position 7,768 of record WFZY01000161.1, read on the forward strand.
TACCTAGTGCCAAGTGGAAAGTGAAAAGTGCCAAGTGCGACTTTGTCGTTATCGGCATGTTACTTCATACAACTTTCAATATAAAACAAATGTAATTTGTTTCTACTATCATTTTTTATACAACAACTCAATGGCTTCTTGTTCTTTTTTGATTTGTTGTTTTAGTTTGGTTATTTTTTCTTTATACCGTTTGATTTTCTTAGCAGACGGATTAGCTTTGTGCTTATGTTCGTAACGTTTGAGTTTTTGTTCGAGTTTGAGTTTGGTCCATTCCAATTTTTTGATGTCAATCTTATGACTATCCACTTGGTCTTGCTTGGCAAAACTTAATTTCTTATTAAATAATTGCTTTTTTACATGCCCTTTTGCTTTTTGTAATTTACGACGTTCCATCCATCTTTTGCGACGCTCGGCACGTTGTTTTTCCATTTTGGGGTCGGGAATAACATTAGCTGTAAAATAGACCCGTTCGGTTTTGTTTTTGGTGTTGCAATAAATAGTAATGGTTTTATGTTGCTTATGAATTTTATTGCGCGTATTAAAACGTACGGTAAATTCACTATTTTCGCCCGGCATAATCGGTTCTTTTTTCCAGTTGGACGGTACGGTACAACCGCAACTGGCTTTAATTTTAGAAATAATCAAAGGTGCATTACCGGTATTTTTAAATTTGTAAACATGGGTTACCACATCACCTTCATGCAAGGTGCCGAAGTCAAATCTGGGTTGTTCAAATTTGATTGCCGGATATTTAAGGCCGGTTGCAGGTTGGTTGGTTTGGGCTTGTAACAACATACTTGTTACAAAAGCCAAAGTTAGAAATAAATGTTTCATTTTGAGTTGGTTTTAATTAGTTTTAAAATAACATATCAGTTATTCGTTTGTGTTTTTTCAGGTACAAATTTACAGTCTTTTTTACTCTTTCCTTTTATTGATATTTTTTTTTTCATAATTGGATAATAATTCACTACCAATCATCCTAAAAATTACCGATAATGCAATATAGGTTGTTCCAGCTTTAAGCTTCATTTCAATAAAACTGGAATCCATTTTAAAATTTAGCAATAAAAGAGCAACCAAAAAAACATCTATCATACTCCATTTATCTATTTTATGCAAAAAATGACTACTCTTTTCAGATATCGGTACGACATATAAAATGCGGTTAAATAAATCAAGGTATTTTACTATTGGTAACACAATGGCAAAGAAAAAAATAATACCGGCTAATAAAAAATCATGGTGCTGATAAAATATTTTTACAGAATCAAATAACCTGATATAATCAGTTGAAAATCTAAACGAAAGAATGCCTTTACTAGTATAAAATAAAGGAAAATACAAGCCCAATCCGTAAAAAACAGCTGATAAGAAAACGGCAATAAAAGCAGGAATATTTTTTTTCATTATTATTGATATTTTTTAGGGTCAATATTTAATTCTTTGAAAATTTCATTTATTTCTTTAACGGCTTCCTCACCCATTTCTTCGGCTTGTTTTTGAATTTCTTTGATACCTTTGTCCATATTTTGTTCTTTATATTCCTTGATTTTTTCTTTTAAATCCTTGACATTTTTTTTATTAAAAAATTTAAAAATCTCTTTTCCAATTGAACTGCCTTTATATAAATTATATTGAACCTCATATCCTGAAACTATCATTTTTTCTTTCCAAGTCATTTCGTCTTTCCAATCGTTGTACCACTCGCCGGAAAATTGATTAAATTTTTCATCGGCTTCACGCCAATCTTCTTTGGCGTAGTTTTCATGATTTTTTTTGACTTCTTCAATAAATTGTTTGTAATCTTCCAAATAACTTTCTTTGGTAAATGGAGCACAGGAATTAAGCAAACTCAATAGAAAACCTATCAATACAAATTTGCTTATCAGCTTTGATAATAATTTTGTGTGTTTCATACTTTTGGTTTTTAGGATTAATAAACAACATCTTTCTCTATCAACAAAACGATTGTTATTAATCTTCGTTACAGTAATATAATGGTTTTTAAAATGTTACTTTTTTTACACTTTCTTTTAACTGCTTACTACTAACTGCCAAAACGATTAAATGGTCATTTTTCTTAACTTTTCGGCTTACTTCGTGTGATGCTGTTGGGTTTACCAACACATCTCTTTCAATAGGGGCTTCAAACTCTTCCAATTTCTTTTTCGTAAGTTCAATTAGTAAACGCAACATTTAGGAGCATAAAGGAAGCTAATTATTCGCTATCCCTTCACCCTTGATTACTCCCAGTTAAAGCTTATATTTGTGCTCTACTAAAAGTCAATAAATATGAAGCATTTAACTAAAGAACAAAGATACGAAATTAAAGCGTATTTGCATTGTGGCAAATCAAAAACATTTATAGCACAAGCGCTAGGGGTAGATAGAACGACTATTTATCGTGAAATAAAACGCAATTCCACTAAACGAGGCACCTATAATCCGGATTATGCACATGAATTAGCGTCTGAAAGAAAAGAACGTTTTGCCAACAATAGAAAATTTACGCCTTCAATGCAGAGGTATATTAGAAAACAAATAGAACAAGAGCAATGGTCACCGGAACAAATAAAAGGACACTGTAACAAACATAATATCCCAATGGTAAGCC
>WFZY01000162.1 GCA_015489265.1 Flavobacteriaceae bacterium
ATTTAAGTGATAAAACTTTAGCCGATTTTAAAGGCAGCAAATTGGTGCTCAATATTTTCCCGAGTTTAGATACACCGACCTGTGCGGCATCGGTCAGACGGTTTAACCAATTGGCAACCGATATGCCAAATACCAAGGTTTTGGCTATTTCAAAAGATTTACCCTTTGCTCATAGTCGTTTTTGTACCAGCGAAGGAATCGAAAATGTCATGAACCTTTCCGGTTTTAAGTGCAGTGGTTCCTTTGGAAAAGATTACGGTGTGGAAATTGTAGACGGACCATTAGCCGAATTGTATTCAAGAGCCGTCGTTATTATCGATGAAAATGGCAAAGTTATGTATAATCAACAAGTTCCGGAAATAGTGGACGAGCCCGATTACAATGATGTTTTAGCGGCTTTGAAATAATTTTACGCATAATATTAAACTTATTAAAAGTGTCGTCTTGTACGGCACTTTTTTAATTTGAATTCTATTAGTTCACATTTTTTTCCTATCTTTGTTTTGATGAAAAACACATTTATGAAGCTTGAAAAATACATATCGGATTTATTGTATCGTTATGATTTAGTGATAGTTCCCGGATTTGGTGGCATTATCGGTCGAAAAAAACCGGCACGATTAGACCGCGATACTTTTATTTTTTCACCGCCGCACAAAGCGTTATCATTTAATGTACAATTACAACAAAATGACGGTTTACTAGCCAACTATATGGCTGATGTTACCGGTATGTCCTATGCTGACAGCTTGCGAGCCATAGAAGCAACCGTACAAGAATGGCACCGGACTTTACGCGATGAGAAACGCTTAAAATTAGAACAAATAGGCATCTTTAATTTGGTGAGCGACGATAAAATTTTATTTTTACCGCTAACTACCAAAAATTATTTAGCCGAAGCTTACGGATTGTCTTCTTTTGTTTACAAACCATTGGTTCGCGAAACTACCAAAGTAGTTGCTAAACCTGAAATTTTAAAACCTGAAAAACCGGTTCAAACATCCGGTAATCAGCCGGTTGCTAAAAGAACGCTGCGCAAAAAAGTTCCGGTTCAAAAACAACGCAACGATTATAAATTTTGGAAATATGCGGCAATCTTTGTTGTCGGATTGGGCTTGTTTACCGCCGGCATCAGTATTTTACGACATGACAATCAGGTTCAAGACCAAGTATTTCAAAAAGCGACGTTTGTATTAAAACAAGATTTTCCGCCGGTTAAAATTCAAAATCACTCGGAAAATTCTTTGAACAATACCCCAAAAGAAAAAACTACAACTCATACCGAAAAATATTTTATCATTAGTGGTGCTTTTCGTAACAAAGCCAATGCCGAAAAGAAAGTGCGACAACTTAAAAATGCCGGTTTCCCTGCAAAAATAGTAGGACAAAACAAATACGGTTTATGGATGGTGGCTTATCAAGGATTTACATCTAATGACGATGCCCATCGTGTGTTAACTAAACTCAAAGCCCAAGAACCGGGTGCTTGGGTATTTGCCAAAAATTAACCGAAGTTGAAAATTCTTTGGCGTTTTCTGATTTTACTCATTCTTGCCGGTGCTTGGTATGCTTGGGATAGTGATAACCGTTACAATTTCAGTTTTCAATGTCCTAATCCAAATGACGTCCGTATTTTTAATCGAGATACCACTTCGGATATCCGGTTACACTACCAAAAATACTTTAATCAAAACCGTTTCCGGTTGCCACGTGATACAGTTGCAAAAGTAATTGTCAGAAAAAATATTCCCTTTGTAAGCGGTTTGACCCAATACCGGTTATCGCCTGCATCACAACGGGCTTTATTACAGTTCTTAAACAATCCGGATAATTTTACTTGGCAAAATAACACAATGCTGTATTCGCAAGCGGATTATATCGTCAATTTCTACAATACCAACCAAAAACACAACGGCAAATTATGGCTATGCAGTACATGCGGAACATTAAAAGCCGTTCCCTTTACGCCTAATATGAAATTCGGACATATTAAAAAAGACAAACTGCCAATCCTGATGAAAATATTGGGGATAAATTAGCCCTTGCTAAAAAATCCATAGTTTTTATGATTTTCAATGCCTCAAATCAAAAGCAGGCATACGGTTTAAA
>WFZY01000163.1 GCA_015489265.1 Flavobacteriaceae bacterium
ACAACGATGCAGATTTGCAAGAATTGCATGATGGTTTTATAGAAAATACTTTGACAAATTTCTACTTACCTTATGCCGTGGCGCCTAATTTTTTGATTAATGGAAAACTATATGCCATACCAATGGCTATCGAAGAAAGTTCCGTAGTAGCGGCGGCATCAAAAGCGGCTAAATTTTGGTTAGACAAAGGTGGTTTTAAAACTGAAGTTATCGATACTGAAAAATTAGGTCATATTCATTTTACTTATACCGGCACAACAGCGGAATTGATTCGGTTTTTCAGACAAAATCGTGATACAATATTACAATCCGTAGCCGATATGCAAGCCAATATGCAAAGGCGTGGGGGCGGTATCAAAGATATTAATCTGGTTGATAAAACTGCCGCAATGTCCAATTATTATCAAATAGAATTTCAATTTGATACTGCCGATGCCATGGGTGCCAATTTTATCAATTCGATATTAGAAGAAGCTGCTGAAACTTTACAAAATTTAGCCCAAAAACAATTGACCGGAAAATTGGAAATTGTGATGCGTATCCTGTCTAATTATACTCCGGATTGTCTGGTAAAAGTATCGGTTAGTTGTCCGGTTAATAGCTTACAAACGCCTAATTTATCGGGTGAGGCATATGCTCGAAAATTTGTACAAGCTATAAAAATAGCTGAAGTAGAACCTTATAGAGCTGTTACGCACAATAAAGGTATCATGAATGGTATTGACGCGGTAGTCATTGCTACCGGTAACGATTTTAGAGCTGTCGAAGCCAATGCACACGCATTTGCCGGTAGAACCGGACAATATTCATCACTCTCACATGCCGAAATCAAAAACGGCAATTTGTATTATTGGCTGGAAATGCCATTGGCAGTTGGAACTGTCGGCGGTATTACGGCAATTCATCCATTAGTGCGATTTTCATTGCAATTATTGCAAAATCCGTCTGCCAAAGATTTGATGCAAATCATAGCAGCATCGGGTTTGGCTCAAAACTTTGCAGCAATCAATTCATTGATAACCGAGGGCATTCAAAAAGGTCATATGAAGATGCATTTGAATAACCTCTTAACTTTTCTTAAAGCTACACCCGAAGAACGACAAAAGGCAGAAAAATATTTTTCCGATAAAAAAGTCAGTTTTAAAGCTCTAAAAGATTTGTTAGGACGAAACTGATTGTAACAAGCTGTTTTTTTTACAACTTACATCTTTAATTACTTACTTTATTATCGATACATCTTTGTATGATTGCATGTAAAGCGTTTCTATTTTGCCATTAAGGATTCTATTTCTTCTACTGTAATAGGTATGTTTTTCATCAGATTAATGGGTTCGCCTTCTTCTTGAATAACATAATCATCTTCAATACGAACTCCGATACCTTCTTCGGGGATATAAATACCCGGCTCTACCGTAAAGACCATGCCGGCTTGCATCGGTTCTTCAAGTATACCGTAATCATGTGTATCTAATCCCATATGATGAGAAGTCCCGTGCATGAAGTATTTTTTATAAGCTGGCCATTCCGGATTTTCATTTTTGATATCATCTTCAGTTAATAAACCGAGTTTAATGAGTTCTTTTTCCATAATACGACCAACTTTATCTTGGTATTCCGCCCAGATAACACCGGGTTTCAGCATCTTGGCAGCAGCATCCTTAACACGTAAGACCGCTTCGTAAACTTCTTTTTGACGGGGCGAAAATTTACCGTTTGCCGGTACACAGCGTGTCATATCCGATGCCCAATTGCCATATTCTGCTCCTACATCTAGCAGAATTAAGTCACCATCTTTAATCTCGGCATCATTTTGAATATAATGTAATATATTAGCATTAGCTCCACTGGCAATTATAGGTGTATAGGCAAAGCCCCGTGAACCATGACGTAAAAATTCATGTGCAAATTCCGCTTCCAATTCATATTCTTTCATACCCGGACGTACTTTATCCAAAATACGTCTCAAGCCGGCTTCGGTTATGTTACATGCCTTTTTAATTTGTGCTATTTCTTCCGGTTCTTTGACACTACGCAAACGTTGTAAAATGGGATTGCTACGTTCAAAAGTATGTCCGGGAAATAATTGTTTGGCTTTTTTAATAAAACGGTCCTCACGGGTTTCCACTTCGGTTGATGCACGGTAGTGCTCATTGGTATTGATATAAATATTTTCTGCTTGAAAAGCTAATTTTTTCAATAGGGCATCAAAATCTTGCAACCAATGTACATTTTTTATACCGGTAAGTTCAGTTGCTTTTGCCTTAGTCAGTTTTTCGCCTTCCCAAACCTTGATATGCTCATTGGTTTCTCTTAAAAATAAAATTTCACGATTATTGGGGTCAGGGGCATCCGGAAACAAAAGCAAAATACTTTCTTCTTGATCAACACCGGTCAAATAAAAAATATCACGATGTTGTGCAAAGGGAAGTGTACTGTCGGCGCTTACCGGATAAATATCATTAGAATTGAAAACGGCAATAGATCTAGGTTTCATTTGCGCCATAAATTTTTGGCGATTTTTTTTATATAAACTTGCAGGAAGCGGTTCGTATCTCATAACAGGGTATTTTTTAATTAATGGATAAAATTACACTTTTTTTATTAAATACGGACTGCTAAAAGTTTAGAAGTATTTTTATTTTTTTAATCTTTAAACCGAAACTATTTATAAGCATCTCTATCTAAATAAGTTAAAAAAATATATACATACTTCTATAGACATAACAGCTCATCCACAAACAACTCCATAAAGAAAGTAACTATTGACCTAAAATTACCAAATATAACTAAATGCTAATTTAAATTCCCCATTTGAAAAATCATTTTTCATTTGTTTTTCGCGTCCGGGGAACCGGTTGGCAATCCAGTTACCATAAGAAAAATTCAGTTTGAAACTGCGCCAATCAAAATAACCGAAACCATAGGTGAAATCAGGGTCCCATGGCAATTCAGATTTGGCGTCAGGGTAGTAATACACGGCGCCTTCGACATAAAAGTTATGCCAAATAACATAACGTG
>WFZY01000164.1 GCA_015489265.1 Flavobacteriaceae bacterium
ATCGGCGGTATTATTGCCGGCAGTATGGCTTTGATATCCGATGCCATTCACAATTTTTCGGATGTTATTTCATTAATAGTTTCTTACATCGCCAACCGGTTGTCGAAAAAAGCAGCGAACGAAAAGCAAACTTTCGGTTACAAACGTAGCGAAATCATTGCAGCTTTTCTCAATTCGACCACGCTGATTATCTTGGCAATTTTTATTTTGTATGAAGCAGTGCAACGCATATTGCATCCGCATCCTATCAAAAGCGATTTAGTCATCTGGTTGGCATTGGGAAGTATTGCCGTCAACGGATTGAGTGTGCTGTTTATCAAAGAAGATGCCAAGGATAATATGAATATGAAGTCCGCTTATTTGCATCTGTTCGGCGATATGATGACGTCTATTGCCGTATTGATTGGCGGTATTGTGATGAAATACTATCATATTTATTGGATTGACCCGCTGTTTTCAATCCTGATTGCCATTTATTTAATCTATATGAGTTGGGATATTTTTAAAACTTCTTTAAAAATAATGATGCAATTTGCCCCAGAGAATTTAGATTTAAACCAAATTGCCAAAGATATTGGCCAAATAGACGGGGTAAAAAACATTCACCATATTCATACGTGGCAAATCAATGAACACGATGTGATGTTTGAAGCACATATAGATGTTGATAAAGATTGTAAAATAACTGATTTTGAGAATATTATGAAAAACATAAATGATTATCTCAAAGAACATTACGGTATAGAACATACCACTTTACAACCCGAATTTAGTATTCAAGACGACAAAAATCTAATACATTAAAACCCTATTATGTCCAAGAAAATTTTAATATTATGCACCGGCAATTCGTGTCGCAGTCAAATGGCGGAAGGATTTTTAAAAGCTTTTGATCCGGATTTGGAAGTCTATTCCGCCGGCACCAATCCGAGCAGCAAAGTGCATCCCAAAGCCATTGCCGCAATGCGAGAAATGAATATCGACATTAGCGGTAATCACCCCAAAAACGTCTCGGAATTTCTGGATCAGCCATTCGATTATGTGATTACGGTTTGTGACGGCGCCAAGGAAACCTGTCCGTATTTTTCGGGCGAGGTTAAACACCGGTTACATATCGGTTTTGAAGACCCTGCCGAAGCCACGGGAACGGATGAAGAAATCATGTCGGAATTCAGACGTATCCGAGATGAAATTTTAGTTGATTTTTTTAAGTTTTATCAAAATGAATTGTAAGAGACCTACTAGGTTTTTAAAACCTAGTAGGTCTGGCAACATGTTAACAATCTGTTTATTAACAATGTAAAACAAATGACTTATAAGCAATAAATAGTAATTGAGATTTCTCACTGCGTTCGAAATGACACGATTCGTAAAATAAGTGTTGTCTGTCATTTCGACAGAGCGAGGAACGAGCGATAGCCTGTCCCGATGACGTAGGAAATCGGGAAGAAATCTTTAATTATTATCTAATTCCGATTAATAATTCGACTGTGAAGTAATGAGTAACCAAATCAAAATCCTATCCCCCGGACCGGCCTGCCGGCGCACCCGCCGAATTGTAAGCCAATTGGAACGGTATTTTGAAGTGCGACAAATTCCGGTGCATTTTGAGATAGAAACCGATTTGGAAAAAATCAAAGCATACGAAACCTGGATATTACCGACGATTATAATCAACGATACAATAGTTTCTCGCGGGTATTTTCCACCGGAAAAATTGATTGAAAGACATTTAACAAAGACCTGATATGTTTTCAAAACCTGTTAGGTCTAAAAAATGATATTAACATGATGATATTAACCACAGAGTCGCACAGAGTAAATTTTCACAGAGTAACACAGAGAATTATTACAAAAAACTCTGCGAAACTCTGTGCCAAACTCCGTGTAACTCTGTGGTGAAAAATAAATCAAGAAGCAATGTTAGTATATCAAATCAAAGCCCAATCCAAAGCAGGCGGCAACGCCTTTGCAATAGCAAACAAATCTGAAATCCGTTTTGATGCATCGGCGGGAAGAGATGACACCTTGCCCAATCCGGCAGAATTATTATTGACGGCATTGGCGGCTTGCATTTTGAAAAATGTAGAACGCTATGCCGGTATTTTGCATTTTCCATATCGTTCGGCGCACATTAGTATCAAAGGACAACGAAGCGACCGCCCGCCAATGATGCAAAAAATAGATTATGTGTTGGAAATAGACACCGATATAGATGACCGAAAATTAGCGCTTTGGCATAAAAATATCATCAAATTCGGCACCATTAGCAATACTTTGGCAAAAGCGACAGACTTGAACGGAATAATTAAAAAAATGAAAACATGCAAAAAAGACTCAAATTCCTAGACCGCTATTTAACCCTATGGATATTTCTAGCAATGCTGATTGGCGTCGGCTTGGGTTATTTTATACCGTCCCTTGCCGGTAAAATCAATGCCGTTTCATCGGGAACGACCAATATTCCCTTAGCAATCGGATTGATATTGATGATGTATCCACCTTTGGCAAAAGTGGATTACAGTTTGATTCCCGAAGTTTTTAAAGATAAAAAGGTGATGTCGTTGTCTTTGATTTTGAATTGGATAATCAGTCCCTTGTTGATGTTTTTCTTGGCAATTATTTTCCTAAAAAATCAGCCGGGCTATATGACGGGCTTAATCTTGATTGGCTTGGCTCGTTGTATAGCTATGGTATTGGTTTGGAACGACTTGGC
>WFZY01000165.1 GCA_015489265.1 Flavobacteriaceae bacterium
GAACGGGGCAAATACTTGGGAGAATTCAGCGGTGATGACCAATTGGTGATGATTTTACAAGATGGACGCATCTCTAAATTTGTCCCTAATCTCGAAAAACATTTTCCGGAAAATATACTGCTACTAGAAAAATATGAAAAAGGCAAACCCGTTACGGCTGCTTATTATGATAAAGACAAAGACCGTTACTACATCAAACGTTTTTTGATTGATGACTTAAAACGCGAAGAGATTTTCATTCCTGATAAAGCGCAATTACTACAAATATCCTATGATTGGCTGCCGGTTTGGAATTTGCATTTTGCCAAAGAACGTGGTAAAGACCAAAAACCGCCGCAAGAAATCAATGTCAGTGAATTTATCGGGGTTAAAGGTATCAAAGCGCAGGGTAATATGTTGAGTAAGAAAAAAATTAAAAATATTGAAATCTTACCATCTTTGGCTTATGAACCCGAACCGGATGAAAATGAAATTTCAGATAAAAATGACGATTTGCAAGAAACTATTGACAATATTGAATTTGAAATCAAAATACCGAAACCGGAAGAAACCGTAGAAGAACCGCCTAAAAAGAAACCGGATAATACGGAGCCGCCGACGCTGTTTTGAGAAAATGATTAAACCCCGAAGGGATGACATAATTATAAATATAACAATAAAAGATAAATCAAGCTTGAAGTTTTGTAATCCTTACCCGATTTTGAAATTGAAAATCTGAAATAAATTCAAACCATAAAAGACATAAAAGGACATAAAAGAAAACTGACATAAAGCTTAACAATTAAACCCCGAAGGGGTGACAGGATTATAGCACAACAATAAAAAATATCCGTTGAACCCCGAAGGGGTGACAGAATTATAGACACAACAATAATAAATATCCGTTGAACCCCGAAGGGGTGACAGAATTATAGACACAACAATAATAAATATCCGTTGAACCCCGAAGGGGTGACAGAATTATAGACCTAATCGTTATTTCTGCGAGTGTACCATACCAATGACAAAATTACCACACTACCGATTGCTCTGCGTTAAGGATAGAAGTGGTAGCTCGATGCAGGCACACGCCTGATTGTTTTATGGTGGGTGGCGGCGACCTCAGGAAGCCCCCGCACCACCAATAAAACAACAGCGCGGGACAAATCGACTACAAACGGATAGCCGGTAAACGCCCTTATCAACTTTTTTAATAATATTTTTTCATAAAAAACTGATTTTATATCTGTAAATTCTTATTTTTGAAGCAACTTAAAAAAAATGAAAATGCATACAACCATAAAATCTACTTTAACTAAAGAACAAGCCATTGCCTACGAAGATCGCTATGGCGCTCACAATTATCACCCGCTTCCCGTTGTCTTAACCAAAGGTAAAGGCGTTTATGTTTGGGACGTGGACGGTAAACAATATTTTGATTTTTTGTCGGCTTATTCGGCTGTTAATCAAGGACATGGACACCCGAAAATCGTCAACGCACTCAAAGAACAAGCTGAACGCTTGGCATTGACATCGCGGGCATTTTATAACGACAAACTCGGCTTGTATGAAAAATTTGCCACCGAATATTTCGGTTATGACAAACTCTTACCGATGAATACCGGCGCTGAAGCCGTTGAAACTGCTATTAAACTGGCAAGAAAATGGGCATATGAGAAAAAGGGTATTCCGGAAAATGCAGCCAACATTATCGTTGCAGAAGGTAACTTTCACGGACGCACGACTACGATTATTTCATTCTCTAACGACCCTGAGGCAAGAGATAACTTTGGTCCTTATACGCCCGGATTTACCAAAATTCCTTATGACGATTTAGAAGCTCTTGAAGCGGCTATTAAAGCCAATCCGAATACCATCGGATTTTTGGTAGAACCCATACAAGGGGAAGCCGGTGTATTTGTGCCGTCAGACGGTTACCTTAAAGGCGCCAAAACCATTTGCGAAAAATACGGCTGCTTGTTTATTGCCGATGAAGTGCAAACCGGTATTGCCCGAACCGGCAAATTATTGGCGGTGGACCACGAAGACGTCAAACCCGACATTTTGATTTTGGGTAAAGCCATGTCCGGTGGTGTATATCCGGTTTCCGCCGTATTAGCCAATGACGATATTATGCTGGCTATCAAGCCGGGACAACACGGCTCTACTTTTGGTGGCAATCCTATTGCTGCTAATGTAGCGATTGCCGCTTTAACCGTTGTCAAAGAAGAGAAATTAGCTGAAAATGCCGATAAAATGGGCAAAATTTTCCGCTCCGAAATGCAAAAAATTGTAGATAGTTC
>WFZY01000166.1 GCA_015489265.1 Flavobacteriaceae bacterium
ACTTGATGAGTACCCCTTATTCAACTGAAGATGGTCGGTTTATTACACCTAAAGACTTATTACAGTCACCTTTACATCACCAAGAAGCCGATAGTGTTTTGACCAAAATGCCTGCTTTGCAAATGGATGATGCTTTAACAAAGCTAGCAATGCGAAATATTAAAAAACATCCTTTTAAATATTTCAAAAACTGGTTATCAAATCTTTACCGGTTATTTATAGCCGGTCCTTTCTTGGATGAAACTAGAAATATTATTTATACAATACCCAACCTGTTCATTACATTGATAATTATTTGGAGCTTGTCGGGTTTAAAAAAGACATATAAACAAATTTCTTTTCCTTTATATTTTTTATTGGCATTTTTTTTGATATATCTTGGCGGCAGTAGTCTTGTTAGTGCAATGTCGCGTATGTTTTATATAACTTTCCCTTTTTGGATAGTTTGGGTGGCAATGATGCGGCAATTAAAACTAAAAAGACCTGATAAATAAAATAAATAATTTAATAACACAGTCTATGTTCAAATTCATTTGGAAAAAATATAAAAAAGAAATCATTTTTATCTTGGTCTTATTGGTCGGATTATTAGCTTTATTGTCACGACTTAATCAATTTGGTATCAGCATGTTAGTCGGCGGCATTCTGATGTATTTATATATCAAATTACAACCCGACAATCCTAAAGAATTGAAGCAACTCAAACAAGAATTAGTCAATCAACGTAATGAGATTGCCGAACTCAAAAACCGGAAACTCAATGTCATTGGTATGAAAAATATTTTGGAAGTCGGTTTGATGGAAATAGATACCAATTTTACCCGGACCTGGAATGAAAAATTTGCGGAAGAAGACCGCGATTTGCATTTTATCGGTGCTTTGCAAATTCATTTGACAGCCAAATACGGTGTTAATCTCAAAGACTTGAAAGTACAAATTGACCACCAAAACAAATTGATTTACATAGCGGGCTTACACCCTAAGTTTCTATCCTTTTCGGAAGTCAATCACGAGTGGAAAATAGCCGAGATGATGGAACATAAAAAACGTCCCTTAAATTTTGGCAACTATTGGAAAAAATCGGAACGCTATCAAGAATTGCTTAACCAAAAAATGGAAGAAAAACGCAAAGCACTCTATGACGAAATTAAACAAGGACCTGAAGAGATTCAATGGCTCATCAAACCTCTATATCAACAAGTGGAAAACACCATGCGTATTTTACTCAACCGTGCTGATTATGATATCTATTTTATTGAAAATGCTACGGAAAATTTTCAACCCATAGAAACCTATTTTGAAGACCCGTTACTACATAAACAATTAAACTCATAAACACAACACAGAAACAAACATTTCTATGAAACAGACGATTTTATTAGTGTCGTTTATTATAACGACTTGGGGTTATGCCCAGCAGGGAGTTAAAATCAAAGAGAGTAAAGTATTTAAAATGACAACTGCAAGGGTACAAAACGATTATGTTTTGCCCGATAACGAAGGCGGTTTTATCACAATCAGTTCCAAAAGAAGCGGTTTTTTGGTCAATCCGTTGGTTTTTGAAGCTTATGCCACCCAATATGATCAAAATATGAATTTGGTTAAAACCAAAACTTTCAAACTCAACAAAGGCAGTATCAAAGGGAATATTAAAGGTGCATTTGTACACAAAAAACATTTGTATCTGATTAATATGGAACAAAATCTGCGCAAAAGGTATTACAGTTTTAAAAAAATTGATGGTGATATTGATAACGGAACGGTTTCAAACAAGGAATTTTTTCATCTCGATTTTGTGTATCCAAAAAATGACGTCAACTTATTTGTAAATCCGGGTTCATTGTATTATCAAAAATTGCAATATTACAGCGATGTCAATTTTTTTAATCCTAAAATATTTATTCGTTTTTCAAAAAACAACCGGTTTTTTAGCATTGTTTATCGCGACTTAAAAGAAGAACCGGCAACTTATCATATTGCAGTTTTTAACAATGAATTTCAACCGGTTTTTAAACAACAAATTACCTATTCAACTTCATCAAAATTATTCTTTATCAACGACTTACAAGTTGATGACACCAATGGAAGCGTTTATTTAGCAACTCAAGTTTTTCGAAATAATCCATTGAAAAAAAGACGAGTGCTCAATACGGATAACACTCGTAATTTTATCATTTACCGTATTGCTGATACCGGTGTATCGTCATATAAAATCAAGCCCAAAAAAGTGATGGAAAAATTGCAACTTCAATTAGGTGACAATTTGACTGTTTACGGTTTTTTCAGAAATCGTTATTTGGATTTGAACAACATTGACGGCTTTTACCGGCTCAATTTAACCAAAGATTTGGCTGTTTTAAACAGTTCTTATCAAAACTTTAAAGAATCTCCGGTCGCTGTAGGCAGACGAAAAGGCATAAAGAAGACCAAAAATCATACTATGGTTGTACGGCAAAGTTTTTTATTGCCCAATGGTGATATGATTGTCAATGCCGAAGATTTGTATATACCATTAATGATGAAAAAAGAAGAAAGAGAAGTGAGTGTTCGAGAAATAGTAGGAAATATTATTAGTTTAAAAGCATCAAATAACGGTCAAATTTATTGGATTAAAAAAATTTATAAAAAACAAGTAGTTAAACCGCGTTTGGCTTTGCATTCCTTTTTTGGCACCTATCTCAATGGCAAAGAGTATATATTTTTTACGGATTCACCACTTGAAAAACCTGCTGAAGGTGAGCCGTTTTATTTAAAAGGTAGTGAACGCAAAAATTTAAATTTGGTCAAAATATCCAA
>WFZY01000167.1 GCA_015489265.1 Flavobacteriaceae bacterium
GTTATATCTGTTGCAGTCTTATCATTTATTTTATATTTACCTGTATTAGACCACATAACATTATTTTCAGTTTCTGAATTGTAATCCATAAATTGTTCCCCTTTTATTAGTCCAAATAACCAAATTTGTTTATCTGGATGTAATAATCCAGCTGTATGTCCTAATTCATGAGAGATAGTGTTGTTATCACTTCCATCCATCATATTAGCAATCATATTTGCATTTAAATAGAGTTCTTTTCCTCCAATTTTATTGACTCTACCATATAGTCCATTAACTTTTTTATCAGAACTATCTAAGATCTGTATTAAATGCTCATTACTTTTTAAGTTAGATATGTTTTTTATTACTCTAATATCTACATCAACAACAACATTTACTTCCCTAAATTCAGTTGCTACAGAAATATTATTAGCAGTTCTATCTAAATTCTTGTTCAAATTTACTGTTTTCCATTTCGTAGCTTCTTTCCATTTTGTAGAAAACGTATTTTTTACTTGTGTCTTTACAGAAGCAATAAATTGACTCATATTAATTTTTTTAGAACTTGAATTTATCGCTGCCGCCGTTAATTTAATATGAACAGTTTGGTTTCCATTATTGTCATAAGTAATAGTTATTGTCCAATCTAAACCATTTGTATCCTTATAAATGATTGGATTGTTGTTTAATACTGAAAAAGGTGAAAGTGAAGGGTATTTTTTCTCCAATGGGTCCGGTTTCCACCTTTTACCTATTCTAGGGTTGTACCCATAATTACCAAATGAAATAAAATTACCAACACCTTTTACCTCATCATCTTTTTCCATACCAATAACCCCATACCTGTAAAAACTGCTTTCGGCGTGCCTATTAGGTATCATCATACCAAACGGATAATAATCACTAAATGAAAGAACGCTTGGGACAAAGATAGGCATTTCTTTGGAATGTGCGGCTACTTCGGCGGGGGTTAAGCCGGTTACATCGAGAATTTCTATGTTGTCCAGGGCAAATGTGCCTTGGGCTTGTCCACCAGTTAAGAAGGACAGGGTGTAATTGCCGGTGGTAGTAACCTCAAACGGGAAACTGATGTGTCCGGTGGTGCCGATTTCAATTCCCTCATGTAATGTTCTACGAGGAATATCTACCACAAAAACCCCATTTAGTTCATTATATAGGATGTCAAAGCTTAAAATGTATGTTTTGTTTGCATGTAAATTGATAGTGGTATAGACACCTTGGTCTGGTGTGCCCGGGTCGTTTTCTATCAATAACTCGTGCTCTATGTTCTCCACTCTGGTAATGTTTTCCGTGGGATTGAACGGCTCAATCTTATCATTATCAAAACGGGCTTCAAACACCGGCGTACCGCGTTCTATATTGAGTTGTTTTTGGTCGGTAATCACACTAAGCACGTTGCCCAAATGGTTGCTCAGTTCGTATTGCTTGTCGCCTATGGTGTTGGTATATACATCATCCGTTTGGTTGGTTCGTAGCATATCGCCGGTTTTAGCATCATAATGTTGGATACCCAAACGTTTGCTGCCGTATATGTCGTTTTCTTGCAGATAGAATGAGGTTATTTCTCTATTTTCTTTCGTGCATTGATATACTGCCAACGGATTGCCTTGTGCATCGCGGAAGTAATAGGTAGTCGTTGCTTTATCCTTATTTTTAACCTTGAGGGGGATCCTGTCATATTATAATGATAAGTCAGTGCGTCCATATCTTGAACTCAGATAAGATATAAATTAGTCAAAAATAGACTTTAGCATTATCAAGATTTAGCTGTATTTTTGTCCGAAAGATTTTTATATATGAAAGATGTCCGGCTTATCCAAAAGTATTTTGATTTAACACCGCAACAAATGCATCAGTTTGAGCAGTTGTATCCTTTATATAAAGATTGGAACAGTAAAATAAACGTCATATCACGTAAAAACATTGACGAACTTTATACCAATCACATATTGCATTCTTTGGGAATTGCCAAAGTCATCAATTTCTTGCCTCATGTTGACATTTTAGATGTGGGCACCGGTGGAGGCTTCCCGGGGATACCTTTGGCAATTTTGTTTCCCGAAACCAATTTTCATTTGGTTGATAGTATCGGTAAAAAACTCAAAGTGGTTGATGCCATTGCTGATAAATTGCAATTAAAAAACGTTAAAACAACTCACAATCGTGTAGAAAATATATCTGGACAATATGATTTTATCGTTAGTCGTGCGGTTACCAAGATGCCGGATTTTGTCAAATGGGTGAAAGAAAAAATCAAAAAGGAATCAAAACACCAATTAAAAAATGGCATACTTTACCTTAAAGGTGGAGATTTATCAGAAGAAATGGCATCTTACAAGAATGCCAAAATTTATGATTTAAAAAATTATTTTGACGAGCCTTTTTTTGATACCAAAAAGCTTGTCCATTTACCTATGAAATATAAAAAGTAATTATTTTAACCCCGCGATATATTTAGCGATGGCTTCTTTTTCTTCTTTTGAAATATGTTTTAATTGATTTAAAACCGGTTTCATATATTGAAATTCTCCCGGCTGAACAATAGGATTCCCTTTTCCTTCCAAAAAGTTTAATATCTTAGTAGCATCACCTTTATATTTGCTTGATATGTCTTTTAAAGACGGACCAACAATTTTCTTTTCAGGATGATGACATAGCGTGCAACCCTTTTCTATAGTTAAGGATTTTCCATCTATGTTTGATATGTCAGATACTAATGGGTAAATCCTTTTTTTAGGTGACATAAAACTCACCGATAAAACAAAAACGGTTAATAATAAGATGTAATTCTTTTTCATATTATTCCTTATTTGGCAATTCAAAAATAATTTAATGAGTAGTTAAATAATGTAACATTTATGACGTAATGTTGAAATAATATATTTATTCGATATTTTTATTGTTAATATTCGATATTTTTATTGTATCGTCCTAGCTTTTATAGGCAATAAGAGCTGGGATTTGTGCAGTCAACAAGTTCAACCCCTTATTATAATACCCTAATAATAATCTTCAATTCCTTAATAAATTATACAAATTTAACGGTTACCTCCTCACCGATATAAACCAATATCATGTTTTCTACATCAAATCCGGCTTGCCTCAAAAAATCGGCATAAACTTGTAATTGCTTGCTATGTTTAGGTTCTTCCGCACCGGTTTTGTAATCGAT
>WFZY01000168.1 GCA_015489265.1 Flavobacteriaceae bacterium
CGCGACGAAGATGGTTATTACCGTATTTTAGGTCGTATTGACGATGTCATCAATGTATCCGGACACCGTTTAGGAACTGCCGAAATTGAAAACGCTTTGAATGAACATCCATTAGTTGCAGAATCTGCCGTAGTCGGTATGCCGCACCCGATTAAAGGACAAGGAATTTATGCTTACGTGGTTGCCCCGGATAAACCGGACGATTTAGATGACGAACTGCGGAACTCATTGATAAAAGCAGTGTCAAAACTCATCAGCCCTATTGCCAAACCGGATCAAATTCAATTTGTCAAAGGATTGCCTAAAACCCGTAGTGGCAAAATCATGCGCCGTATTTTGCGTAAAATTGTAGAAGGCTCTACCAATTTTGGCGATACGTCCACTTTGACCAATCCGGAAATCGTTGAATCAATCATTGAAGGCTATAATGTCTTAAACAAAAAATAGTTTCTTTAATGTTTAAAAAAAAACAAAAAGCCAAGGTTATTCTGCCTTGGCTTTTTTATGTTTTATTGAAAATTTTTATCTTGTGATTTCTAAGATTTCCAATTGTAATTTACCGGCGGGCACATCAATTTCAGCAATATCACCGACTGATTTGCCCAAAAGTCCTTTACCGATAGGTGATTCAACCGAGATTTTTCCTTGCACCGGATCAGCTTCATTGGCAGAAACCAAAGTATAAGATTTCTCTTTTTTAGTTTTCAGGTTTTTAATCTTAACAGTTGAAAAAATCAAAACTTTAGATGTGTCCAAATCTTTATCGTCTAAAATACGAGCATTAGCAAGTGTTATTTGCAATTCTTGAATTTTATTATTCACCCGAACTTGTTCTTCTTTGGCAGCGTGGTATTCTGCATTTTCAGACAAATCACCTTTGTCACGAGCTTCGGCAATACGTTTGGTGATTTCAGGCATCTCGGTATATTTTAAATATTCCAATTCCTTTTTTAAATTTTCAAGTCCTTCCGGTGTTAAATAAATTATCTTGCTCATAATTAAATATTTTTAAAAATAATAAAAAATATTTCCCACCAAATCGATATCGGCAGGAAATCATTGACAAAGATACAAAATTTTATCTTGCTTTGTCAAACTCTTATTAAATTGAAAGTTTACAAAGTTTAAAGATTTGATATAGTGATGTTTTTGAAAAAAGTAAACCTTATTTAGGCAAGGTCATACTTTCTATTTTCCACTTATAATTCCTCATTTCCTCAAAATAGATATAGAAATATTGTTTGAAGTAGTAAATAGACTACAAAATAGGATTTAGCCCCATACAAGACAGAAAAGTCTGCTAAAAAAACAACTGCTATTTAATAGAAAAATTGTATCTTGCAATCTTAAATTAATAAATAATTTTATATGAATAGTGAAGAGAGAATAATTCCTATTAATATTGAAGATGAGATGAAATCATCGTACATAGATTATTCCATGTCGGTGATTGTGTCAAGGGCATTACCCGATGTGCGAGACGGTTTAAAACCGGTACATCGCCGCGTTTTATTCGGGATGCACGGATTAGGATTGGCTTCAAATAAAGCTTATAAAAAATCGGCAAGAGTTGTAGGTGAAGTTTTGGGTAAATACCACCCACACGGTGACAGTTCGGTGTATGATGCCATGGTGCGTATGGCGCAAGAATGGAGTATGCGCTACCAAATGGTCGATGGGCAAGGTAACTTTGGCTCTATAGACGGTGATAGTCCTGCAGCAATGCGTTATACCGAGGTGCGTATGCAAAAGATTTCGGAGGCGATGCTATCCGACATCGATAAAGAAACGGTAGATTTTGTCAATAATTTTGACGATACACTTCAAGAACCAACCGTTTTACCGTCTAAAATACCGAGTTTATTGGTCAATGGTGCTTCGGGTATTGCAGTCGGGATGGCAACCAATATGCCACCGCACAATATAACCGAAGTGATTAATGGTACTATTGCTTTCATTGATCGCCCCGATATTGAAATAGATGAATTGATGGAACATATCAAAGCTCCTGATTTTCCTACAGGTGGTGTCATTTATGGTTATCAAGGTGTCAAAGATGCTTTTATGACCGGACGCGGTCGTATTGTCCTGCGTGGTAAAACCCATTTTGAAGACATCAAAGGACGGGAAGCCATTGTTGTAACCGAAATTCCTTACCAAGTCAACAAAGCGGATATGATTAAAAAAACCGCCGATTTGGTCAATGATAAAAAACTCGAAGGTATCGCCGATATCAAAGACGAATCCGACCGTAAAGGGATGCGTATCGTGTATTACTTAAAACGAGATGCTATTCCTAACGTGGTCTTAAATAAATTGTTTAAATATACGGCACTCCAATCGACTTTTAATGTCAATAATATTGCTTTGGTTAACGGCAGACCCGAAATGCTGAATTTGAAAGATTTGATTCGGGAGTTTGTCAACCACCGACATGAAGTCGTCACGCGTAGAACCCAATACGAACTGCGCAAAGCCGAAGAGCGGGCGCATATTTTGGAAGGGCTCATCATTGCATCGGACAATATTGATGAAGTCATTGCCATTATCCGAAGTTCTAAAAATGCCGAAGAAGCTAGAGAACGTTTAAGAGAACGTTTCAAGTTGTCGGAAATTCAAGCCCGTGCCATAGTCGAAATGCGATTGCGCCAATTGACCGGCTTGGAACAAGACAAATTACGCAGCGAATATGAAGAATTGATGAAAACCATTGCCGACTTAAAAGATATTTTGGATAAAAAAGAACGCCGGATGCAAATCATCAAAGAAGAATTGCTGGAAATGCAAAATAAATTTGGTGATGAACGCCGTACCGAAATCAATTTTGCCGGTGGCGATGTCAGTATTGAAGATTTAATTCCGGATCACAAAGTAGTCATTACTATTTCACATGCCGGCTATATCAAGCGGACTTTATTGTCAGAATACAAAGCGCAAAAACGCGGTGGCACCGGACAAAAAGGAGTGAAAACCCGTAGCGAAGACTTTTTGGAACATATTTTTGTAGCTTCCAATCATGAGTATCTGTTGTTCTTTACCCAAAAAGGTAAAGTCTTTTGGATGCGCGTCTTTGAAGTACCGGAAGGCAGTAAAGTTTCCAAAGGTAGAGCCATTCAGAATTTGATTAATATTGATTCTGATGACAAAGTCAAAGCATTTTTAAATACCAAAGATTTGAAAGACAGTGATTATGTCAATTCGCACTATGTTTTAATGGTTACTAAAAACGGTATCGTTAAAAAAACCAGTTTGGAACAATATTCACGTCCGCGTCAAAACGGTATTGCCGCTATTACCATACGTGAAGGTGATGAACTGCTCGATGCCAAATTAACCGATGGTAACAGTCAAATTATGTTGGCGGCACGTAGTGGTAAAGCCATTCGTTTTGAAGAAAATAAAATTCGTTCCATGGGACGAACGGCTTCCGGAGTACGTGGTATTACGCTAGCGGATGATAAAGATGAAGTAGTTGGCACGGTTTCTGTAAGTGATATGTCAAAGGATATATTGGTAGTGTCCGAAAAGGGTTACGGTAAACGCTCTAAACTGGAAGATTACCGGATTACCAATCGTGGCGGTAAAGGCGTCAAAACCATTAATATTACCGATAAAACCGGTGCTTTGGTGGCCTTAAAAGACGTTACGGATGATGACGATTTGATGATTATTACCAAAAAAGGTCTAACCATCCGTATTCCGGTAGCGGATCTCAGAGTGATGGGACGGGCTACACAAGGTGTTAAACTGATTAATATCAAAGAAAATGATGCCATTGCTGCCGTTGCCAAAGTCATGCACAATGAAGATGAAATTGTAGAAAATGAGCCGACTAATTCTGAAAACTCAGATAATCCGGAAGCAAATCAAACTAATGAAAAACAAAATAAAACAGAAGAATAACATAAACAAACTTAAATTTTAAAACCCATGAAAAAAATAACTTTTATTTTATTAACACTTATAGGTTTTAGTGTTTTTGCACAAAAATCAGAAGTAAAATCAGC
>WFZY01000169.1 GCA_015489265.1 Flavobacteriaceae bacterium
CCATAATATTCATCAAAACCGGCTAGCTTAATAAAAGCATCAAAACCCATCGAGCCATTGGGCGCTCCATGAAAAAATGCTGTTTTGTAACCTTTTTGTTTTAAAATTTTTCCTAATCCTAAAAGCTTGTCTGTGCCATAAGGCGACAAAACATAGGGTTGCACCAATGATGGTACCGAAGTCAATATCGATGGCATGGCATCAATAGATTTTCGTCCGTTGGCATAAGCATTGGTAAAGGTATGACTTTGCAACATCAAACTGTCGAGAAAAGGCGTATAGCCCTTGTAACCCTTAATATCGCGGTTGAGCAATCCGGTATATTCACGAGCAAAACTTTCGATAATGATAATGACGACATTTTTTTTCGTCATGGTTGTATCGGCTTTAAAGTCTTTAACCGGATTAAAAATCTTTGCCACTTCGTCGTCACTGAAATAATGTACCGGTTTAAAAGTTTGTTTTTTTAAGGTACGAATAATCGTAAACGGCGTATTTAAGACAATCGCCATTTCTATGGGTTTTTGGATATAAGCACCGGCATTGTTCATATTAATAGGACGTGTATCACGTGTAAAACCGCCACGGATACTGACTATAGAAAAATATAGTGTTATCAGCAAAATCACCAACCCGGACAAATAGGTTTTGAGCCGGTAAGGTTGCTTCGATACCGGATCGGAAAAGTACCGGTACCATTTGTAAATCAAATAAATCAAAGCGGCAAATAACAAAAATCCCCACCAAAAATCTTTGAAAAATTGAATGGCTAACAGCCCCATATTTTTTTCGCCGGCAAACATAAAAACTTCTACGGTACTACGTTTCAAAACATAGTCAAAATAGAAAATATCACCTATTTCAAAAGCCAATCCCAAGGCATTGGTAATCATAAACAACCATAATAATATCCGCCGGTACCATTTACGCTCGGTAAATTTAACCGGTAACATATATAAAACAATGTATAGCAAATTGAGATATAAAATACCGGTCAAATCAAAACGTAAACCGCCTTTTGCCATGGTCATATAGTGCGAAAAATCAACATCTTGAAAGTGATGCCGGTTGTATAAAAAGAAAACCAAGCGTAAAAATTGATAAATCACAAACAAGATGCTCAAGCGTAGCAAGAGTGTTTTGAGGCGTTTTAAAAATGGTTTCATTGTAATAAAATTCTTTGGCAAATTTAGTATTTATTGTTGATATGGTTATATTGTTTAGTTGGTTATCTGATGAATAGATGATTTTTTGCGCTTCATCCTATGAGCTGCTTACCGGTGTATTTTTTTTTAGATATTAATTCTGCATAAAATTTGATGAATTAAGGAAATATTATATGTCTAGTGCGAATAGATGATAACAAACAAGCTTTCCTTTTCTTAAAACTACATTACAATTTGTTGTTTTTACTTGAAATATTTAGTTTCTTTTTAGCAAAGCATAGACCGGAAAATGATCACTGTAACCGTTTTGATATTTTTTACCTTTATAAGTTCTAAAAGGTTGATTTTTGTGTTTACCGCGCCAAATTTTTAAAAATTGCGGCTTAAATATTTTAAAGTCATCATATCGAAGTCCGGTGCCGTTTATAAAATTCCGGCTAAATAAGATTTGATCAAACAAATGCCAATCGCCATGATGGTTTATACTGCCTTGATGATGTTTAAATAATTCAAATGCCGGATGCCATAAATTCCGGTTACTAACAAGCTCAGCAAGATGCGGGTCATCGGGGTCGGTGTTAAAATCGCCCATGATGACAAATTTGGCATCAGGTTGTTCGTAATATACATAATCTATTAATTCCGATAATTTTTCTGCGGCTTCATAACGTTTAAAGTCCGATTCAAAATCTCCTTCTCTCCTGCTGGGCCAATGGTTGATAAAAATATGCCAAATTTCGTCAAAAACAGCAGCTTTGACATATAAAATATCCCGCGAGCGGTAAGCTTCGCCGGCATCATTATAAAGTATCAAAGGATATGCTTTGGACTCTAATATCTGTACCCAATCTTTTTGATAAAGCAAAGCGACATCCATACCACGCCGGTCGCCGGAATCGTAATGTACATAGCCGTAATGAAAAGCTTTTAGATTTTTTTGCTTGACAATATTTTTTAAGACCCGCTTATTTTCAATTTCTGCCAAACCCAACAATACCGGTGGTAAATCCGTTTCTTCTAAACCAATATGTTGAATAGTATAGGCAATCTTTTTCGACTTGCGTTGGAAACGTTTTTTAATCCAATGCATAATACCTTTCGGCGTAAAAGCATCATCTGCCGTGTTGGGGTCGTCATAAGTATCAAAAAAATTTTCAAGGTTATAAAAACCGATGCTTGTTTTTTGGGTTGCTTTTCGCATAAAAGAAAAATTTCAAGAGCAAATTTAGTGAAAAATTGTCCGACATCCTATGTTAGAAGTCAAATGAAGTGTGAGATAAAATAAAAAAATACGTTATCTTTGAAAGCAAATTTTTTAAGATGAAAAAAGGCAAACTTATTATTTTTTCGGCGCCTTCGGGTAGTGGTAAAACAACATTGGTTCATTATTTATTACAACATCCCGAGTTAAATTTGGCTTTTTCGGTGTCGGCGGCTTCCAGAGGTAAACGTCCTAATGAAATAGACGGCAAAGATTATTATTTTATCTCTCCGGAAACTTTTAAACAAAAAATCAAAAATAAAGAATTTGTCGAGTGGGAAGAAGTCTATAAAAATAATTTTTACGGCACCCTGAAATCGGAAGTTGCCCGTTTATTAAACGACGGAAAAAATGTCATTTTCGATATAGATGTTAAAGGCGGTTTAAATATCAAGAAACAATATCCGGACAATAGCTTGGCTATATTTGTACAACCGCCGTCAGTATCAGAATTAAAAAAACGTTTGCAATCAAGACAAACCGAAACGCCCGAAAAAATTAAAATGCGTATAGCAAAAGCCGGTGAAGAAATGCAATATGCCAAAGATTTTGATGTTATTATTGTTAACGATGATTTAGAAAAAGCAAAAAAAGACGCTTATAAAATCGTAAAATCATTTATTGAAAAGTCTTAAAATGAAAAAAATAATACTTTTATTGGTCGTATTTTCATTGCTCAACAGTGCTTGCAAAAAAAACACCACTTATAATAATCCGTATTTGGAAGATGTAAGTTTTTCCATAGAAATCAATATGGATTTACCGGAATATGCGCCTTTAAAATTTGCCAATAATTCCGTTTTGGTACACAATGTCGGCATTAAAGGTGTGATTGTTTTCAATACGGGAAACAGTTATAATGCTTTTGAAGCCAGTGACCCGAATCATTATCCATCAGCTTGTTCAACCATGCAACCTAATCAATTTACTTGCAAATGCGATTGTGAAAACAATACTTACAGTTTATATACCGGACAATTGAGTTCGGGGAATGGACAGTACAGTTTAAAAGCATATCATGTCAGCCAAAGTGGCAATAAACTTCGGATTTCTAATTAAGCCGGGATTATAAAGAATTGGGAATTTTTTTCTCTTTTATGGTTTTTATTCATTTCAAATCTTCGATGTTTTAACATTATAAACATCCAACTACTTTATTTTAACCGAAATGATTTTAGCGGGACACAAATCGGCAGCTTTTTGTACTTGTTCGTATATAGCGTTGTCCGGTTCTTTTAGGGTAAAAAATCCCTTGCGTTCGTAGGATTTGACCAAAATACTTTTACCGTCTTTTTGCGACATGCGAAACTGTTGTGGTGCCACTTCAACGCAATAGTTGCAACCGATGCATTTTTTTCGTTGTAAGGTTATGATAACCATATCGTTATAAGGATTTGAATCCCAACTGTTTGCGTGCACGATTTAAGACTTCATTGGCAACAATCCGGGCTTTTTCGGCGCCTTGAGCCAAAGCTTGGTCTATCTCATCTTTATGGTTCATATAATAATTGTAACGCTGACGTGGGGCGGCAAATTTTTCTAAAATCAATTCATACAGTGCTTGTTTGGCGTGTCCGTAGCCAAAATTGCCGGCAAGATATTTTTGTCGAAGTGCTTCTGTCTGTTCGGGACTGGCAAGCAATTTGTATATGGCGAAAACATTATCGGTATCCGGATTCTTGGGCGCTTCCAAAGGTGTGCTGTCGGTAACAATTTTCATAATTTGTTTTCGCAACTGTTTCTCGGGTAAAAATATATTGATGATATTGTTACGCGATTTACTCATTTTGTTGCCATCGGTTCCGGGTACATACATGGTTTGTTCTTGCAGGGCTATTTCGGGGATTACAAAAGTTTCACCCATTTGCCGGTTAAATCTTTGGGCGACATCGCGGGTCATTTCCAGATGTTGCTTTTGGTCTTTGCCTACCGGAACTACATCGGCATCGTATAAAAGAATATCAGCTGCCATCAACATTGGATAAGTAAATAATCCGGCATTGATATCGGATAACCGGTCGGCTTTGTCTTTAAACGAATGCGCCAGAGTCAAACGTTGGTAAGGGAAAAAAGTGCTCAAATACCAAGCCAGTTCCGTTACTTGCGGGACATCCGATTGGCGGTAAAACACGGATTTATCGATATCCAAACCGAAAGCCAACCAAGTGGCAGCCGTGCTGTAAGTGTTTTCACGAAGGGTTTCGGCGTCTTTAATTTGGGTCAAAGAGTGCATGTCGGCAATGAACAAAAACGATTCGTTTTCAGGTTTTCGGGCTTGTTCAATAGCCGGAATAATAGCGCCTAATATGTTACCGAGATGTGGCGTGCCGGTACTTTGGATACCTGTTAGTATTCTCATATTTTAAATCGGATTTTTTAGAAAGGACAAATTTAAGCCAATTTTTTTAATAGTCGTAAACAAAAAAGAGAGCCGTTTTGGCTCTCTCTTTTATGCTTGTTTGTGTATTTGTTTGTGTCCCGTTTAATATATTCTATAAATCTTTGTGACAGAACCACCAGTCAAAGCAACCATCCAAATCTTTACGTCTGTTTGCTTCTTGAACATCGGTTGCCGGCGGCACAATGACATGATCACCAATCAAATCATTATTAGGCCAATTTTCGGGTGTTGCTACGCCAAATCTGTCAGAAGTTTGCAGGGCTTTAACCGCTCTGATTATTTCATCGACATTACGACCGATTTCTTGCGGATAATAAATCATCAAACGCAAGTTGCCTTTCGGATCTACAACAAACACGGCACGAACCGTATTGCTGCTCGATTTGCCCGGATGAATCATACCCAAAGCTTTGGATACACCTTCAGCACTATCGGCAATAACAGGAAAAGGAATTTCGACATTCAGATTGTCTTTAATCCACTCAACCCATTTGATGTGTGAAAAAACTTGATCAACGGACAAACCGATTAATTCAACGCCCATTTTTTTAAATTCATCAGCTTTTTTGGCAAAAGCTACAAATTCAGTGGTACAAACCGGTGTAAAATCAGCCGGATGACTAAACAATACAAACCATTTACCTTCATAATCATTAGGTAAGGTCATTTGACCATGCGTCGTTTGTACTTTAACTTCGGGAAATTTTTCGCCTAATAAAGGCATTCTGGTTATGTTTTCCATAATATATTATTTTTTTGAATTTTTATCCGGTACAAAATTACAACGTTGTAAACCTGAAGAAAAGTATTTTTCTTTGAAATTTTTTATGATGGTATAATTAAAGCTTATGATATCACATCAGTAAATATATAAATCTTATTAAAATTATACATTACAATTTTGATAAGTCATCCTCATTTATTCTATTTTCACTTAAATTCAGTTGAATTTCACAATAATTTGTTTTATGTACAAGAGTGATATTTTTTTGCTTTAAAATGTTGGGAATAAACCGAAAAGCCAACTATAAAATTCCGGAGTAGGATAACCTTAAAAAAATACTATTATGAAAAAGACATTTTTATTACCTATCATGCTTATCTTGATTTTCAGCTTACAATTAAGCAGTTGTAAAAAAGAGGAAGAAAAAGAAACTAAAGGGAAATTTACGGTTACTGTTACACTCAACAATGATCCTATAGAAGATGTTGAAGTTTCTATAGACAGTGACGATGGAAATTATGAAGCTGTAAAAAACACTGATTCCCAAGGAAAAGTTGTTTTTAATAATCTAGAGCCTGGTAGATATTCATTTTCTTGCTATTATATTGATGATTGGAATGGAGTTGACTATTTTGGAACATCATATAATAATAAATTGAGAGCCGGTGAAAATAAGAAAATTACTATTGAATTATATTGAAAGTAAATTAAAATCAATAATATTAATTAATTTTTCAATTTAAGATTGTATCATTAAAATAAATTGAAAGTTAGGTGTTAAACCTAGCTTTCATTTATTGTTGATTAAAATTTAAGCATCTATATTAACAAATTTACTTCCCAATCAATTCGGCATCGATATAAAAAGAGGTTTTGACTTTAAACCGAACCGGTTGTTGCAGTACTTCATCGGTTAATAATACCACACTCATCTTTAAGTGATCATTTTTTAAATATTCCGATAAATTATCCGGTAAATAATCGGGACTAAAAGATTGAAGTTGATTATTTTGCAGATCATTTTTCCAAGCTATTCGTATTTTAGGTAGATTATCGGCTTCTATATACAGTTCTACATCGGTTAAAAAGTTAAAATCGGCATTTTGCGGATTGACAATTTGCAATTCAATATTTTTAATAGTCGCTTTATCAATGAGGTCAATAGATGTATTATAATCTTCAAATATTTTGGAATCTACCACTAAAGGTATGGCATTCAACTCGATAGGTGTTTGCGTAGCCATGTCTGCCGGCACTTCAAAAGCCACTTCGGTATTGATACTAAACTGTGTATTTTTATCTATTTTTTCACAAGCAACCAATGAAAGAAATAAAAAACTGAAAATAAGTATTTTTTTCATAATTTTGTCTAACCGATGTTAATGAACAAGCATACAAAAATACGGAAAATATTAAATTTTTAAGTCATTTATGTAAATTTTGTTTCCAATAGCACGAATAACCGGCAAATATGAAAGAAAATTTTTTGCATTTTATCTGGCAAAACGGTTTTTTTAATCAGCAAAACTTAAAAACCAATCAAGGAAATAGCTTATCTATCCGCCGAAATGGTTTCTTAAATACGGATGCCGGTCCCGATTTTACCAATGCACAAATTTTGATTGATGATATTTTATGGGCAGGACATGTCGAAATACATAAATATGCATCGGATTGGTATGCCCACGGTCATGAAAAAGATCCGGCTTATGACAATGTCATTTTACATGTGGTTTACGAAGACAATATGCCGGTATATAATTCTAACAACAGCCAAATTCCCACACTTGAATTATCTAAATACATTGATAAGAAAATATTAAAAACCTACAACAAGCTCATCAAAAATAAAGCGATTTTACCTTGTCAAAATGAACTGGGAAAGGTAGATAAAATGTTGATAATCAACTTTAAATATCGATTATTTGCCGAACGGCTTGAAGATAAATACCAAATCATCAAAAAACTATTGATTGAAACACAAAACGATTGGCATCAGATTTTTTATGAAACACTTTTAAAATATATCGGTGGGTCGGTTAATAAAGATGCTTTTGAGCTGATGGGACGCCTGTTGCCGTACCGGGTTTTTATCAAGTACAAAGACAATTTGTTAAAGTTAGAAGCATTGTTATTCGGGGTTGCCGGATTGCTCAATGATGACAAAGCCGATGCGTATTACCGGTTACTTCAAAAAGAATACCGGTTTTTAAAAAACAAACACAGTTTGAATGAATTGCCTGCCGGAGCGGTAAAATTTCACCGGCTGCGACCGTCTAATTTTCCTACCATACGCTTGGCACAGTTTGCCCGGATATATTTTCAAACCGACCATTTGTATGAAAAATTGCTTAACATCACCGATAAAGAACAAGCATATGAAATTTTAACGGCTTCCGCTTCAGGCTATTGGGATACCCATTACAATTTTGATAAACAAACCAAACACAAAAAGAAAACTACCGGAAAAGATTTTATGAATTTGATACTAATCAACGTAATTATACC
>WFZY01000170.1 GCA_015489265.1 Flavobacteriaceae bacterium
GTCTTTTAATACCGCTTACACATTCAATATAGTCCAATAAATTGTACTATTTTTATGTAGTAGCGGTATTATACCAAATTATTTTTGGACTATTTTATTTTTAGAATTGGTATAAATACGCTTATGATTATGAATGATTTTTTTAAAGAAATAAATATCGATAACGGATTCAGTTTGGTCAAATCTATTAATTTTTTGACAGAAAAAGTTCAATTAAAAACCAAAAGAAAAGATTTGTATATCCAATTTCATTTTACTTTGGAAGGGCAAGTTTGCTTTCACATTATCAAAGGAACACATAAGTTACCTGTAACGGAACAAGAATCCTTGATGTTCTTTAATCCGAAAAATATCATTCCGATTGATGCTTATCTCACGCCGGATACCAAAATGCTGTCGGTGTTATTATCATTAGATGCCATACATAAGCTTTTTGATGACTTTGCCATAGATTTTAGTTTTTTAAGACCCAAAATGAAAGATAAAAAACTGTATTCCAAGAAACAATTGTCTGCCAATGAATTGATTATTCTCAATCAAATTTATAATCGGGAATTAAAACATAAATTGGACTACATTTATATAAAAGCCAAGATATTGGAATTGTTTACTTATTATTTCTCACAAAATCAACCGGTTAAAGAAACTTGTCATACTTTAAAAGACGAACGGATTTTGGAAAAAATCAAAAAAGCCAAAGAAATTTTAGTGGCAAATATCAACGAACCACCATCAATTGAAGAACTGTCCAATCAAGTTTTATTGCCGGTCAATGTCTTAAAAAAGGGTTTTAAAGCATTTTATGGCGAACCGGTTTACAAATATATTCTCAACTACAAACTCGAATTGGGACGTCATCTGTTAATGAGTAAAAAATACAGCGTTAAAGAAGTCAGCTATCAAATGGGGTATTCGGCGCCAACTCATTTTGTCGTGGCTTTTAAGAAAAAATTCGGGATTACGCCTAAAAAATATATACAAAACTTGAGGAACTGAGGGATAATAAGTGGAAAGTGCCGAGTGGAAAGTGCCGAGTGGAAAGTGCGGTTTGTCTGTTACATACTTTATTGCTGCTTCTAATTTTATTAAAACCGTATTCCTAAGCGTAAAGGTATAAACAAAGTTTTTTGCCGGTAAGCTAAGCCGGATTGCAAGTAAATAGAAACATAGGTAAAATCACCCAATCGAATTTGTAAACCCGTTAAAAATTCTGCTAAAACATCGCCCGATCTCGACAAATTAGTAGGAAAAAGCAGTTCATATCCTGCTCTCATACCAATATATGGATTTAAGTGTGTGTTAGAAACAAAAAAATTAATTTCGCCGAAAAGCGAAGCTCCTGAATAAGCTTGATAGCCGGTATAGCCGATACCGATTCCCAAAAATCTTTTTTCTTTAAAATCCCAGCCCCAAATCCCATTGACATTAATTACCGAAGCTGCTGCCGGTTTTAAAGTAGTTGAGGAAGCTGATAGGGTAGATTTGTAAAACAACATTTTGTTAGCTTCCAACTTTATAAAATGCCGGACATCAGATGCGGTGTACTGTGCAAAAGTCAGCGAAAAAACGTAAAATAACAAAATGCTAAAGAGATTCTTTAACGACATAAAATTTAAGTTTGACTCAAAAATACTAAAAAAAACCGCTCCAAAATTTGAAGCGGTTTAAATTTATGATTATTTATTGTTTCACAAAACGTTGTGTAATCATTTTTTTGTCACTTGTAAATTTGACAAAATACACACCGGCTTGCAAACGACTCACATCAATACTTTCATTACTTAAATGTCCTTTAGCAACAATTTGCCCGGTCATGTTAGTAATAGTATATTGTGACATATTTTGATCTTTTAAATATACCATCATTGTATTTTTAACCGGATTTGGATAAATACTAACATCCACCATATTAGGATGCTGCCCACCTTCTGAAGCCGCAAAGCCATTGGTGTTTAAACAGAAGTTTGTACTTTCACTACTTTGGAATGAACCACCGGAAGCCAACACAGTACCATCACTATCTTTGGTAAAACTGTACGAGCCATTGCCATAAGAACAGCACATACCGTCACCATAAGCATCTTTCATAGTAAAGGTGTAGCAGCCCGTATCAATACACATATTGATAACCTTTGTAGAACCATCAGGTTCAGATCCATATGTACCACCTGAATAAACTACATTACCGCTACCATCGGTTATTTCCCAACTGGTTTCTTCCGGATAATTATCAAAAGTAATGCTCAAAGTTGTAGCTACACAAGCAGCTTGGACACTTGCATTAAAATTGAATGCGTCAACAGCCATATCACCTTGCCAAGTGGTACCGGTAATACCGTTAAAACGCAATTTGACTGTTTTTCCCGCATAGCTATCTAAGTTAACATTAGCCGTATACCAAGCATTCCCTTGATTACCTGATTTACTCCATACACTATTCCATGTTGCACCATTGTCAGAAGATATTTCCAATGCTAAACTTCCCATTTGATTAGCATCGCCATACATATGGTATTTGAAACTAACCGAAGCCGTTGTCATACCTGACAAATCAAAACAAGGACTGATTAAAATAGCTCTTTTATTGGAATAATTAGGACTGGAAGACTCCATATAAACATAATAGCTGCCTTCGGCTGCACCGGAAGGTCCTGTATTGCTGGAAGGTGTACTACCTGAACGCGTTGTCCAATCAAAGTCATCGG
Source organism: Flavobacteriaceae bacterium (assembly GCA_015489265.1). GTDB lineage: Bacteria > Bacteroidota > Bacteroidia > Flavobacteriales > Flavobacteriaceae > WGBX01. Next base: position 2,706 of record WFZY01000170.1, read on the forward strand.
CAGTAGATTGCTGCCATGCGCCGATAGTGTTTTCAAATCCTTCGTAGTAAGGGAAAGAACTGATAGTTGTAGAACAATTTCCACCCGTACTTTCAGGTAATGTTGTTACATTAACTGTATTACTGGCTGCCGAAATATTACCGGCGGCATCTTTGGCTTTGACATAAAAAGAATAAGCTGTGTTTGCTGTCAAGTTGGTTACTTGTGCAGTAGTTCCGGATACACTACCCAATAATGAGCCGTCTTGATAAACATCATAGCCGGTTACTCCTACATTGTCTGTAGCAGCTGTCCAAGACAAATCAACTGTTGTTTGGGTGATATTTCCTGCAGATAAATTGGTTGGTGCACTCGGTGCTTGAGTATCAGCTGTAGCACCTGTAATATTGACAGTGTAATCTTCTACTTCACCATAATCAAATGTTTCACAAGCAGTAGGAATACCATTATATTTCATAGAAACCCGCATACGTGTTGCTGTTTGAACTGCTCCGGAAGGAACCGTAAAACTACCACTGTTAGGCGAATCTTTTGAAGCGGCTTTACTCCAAACCAATTCTCCGGTATCATCAAAATCACCATCGTGATTATAATCAATAAAGACGGCATAAGCTTCATTATAAACCGTACCCGTCCATTTTGGAGTTATGGTAATGGTATAAGATTGTCCGACACTCAAATCAGTACTGATAGAAGTGAAATTAGAATAACCGTTTCCACCATTGGAACTGTTATCAATAGTATTTAATTGTACCCGTTGAATATATTCATCATTTACGCTATTACCTTTAGATGTACAATACGCCACAACGCCATAAGGTGCCCCTATACCAACTGCGTACCAAGCATTGGTAACCGCTTGCTCTTCGGCTGAGCCGGCACCATATAAATCTTTGGCTGCTTGAATACTATAGGTTCTGGCGTCGGCATAGTTAGAACTGGAAGTAAGATAAACGCTTTCCGTTCTATAAGCGATATCTCCGGCTTTATCTATTCCAATGCCGTTTACAGTATATGAGTCATTATTATCATTTGTACCACTGCCACCAACTGACAATAAATAATACCAGTGATTTAACACACCGCTGTTAGTATGCACACCACCATTGTCACTGGTTCCTGTATACCAATTGGTACCTTGATAGGTATCAGGTTGTCCTTCTGATTTAGGATCACTCATAGAACGCAAAGCAGCGTGTCCACTTCGTCTTTCAATATCTTCACCTATTAACCAAGTTTGTTTATTAGGTTCTGCAAAATATTCAATAGAAGCGCCCCAAATATCCGAAAATCCTTCATTCATAGCACCGGATTCATTGGAATACGTCAAATTAGCTGTATTAGAACAAACAGCATGACCAATCTCATGTCCGGCTACATCCAATGAAGTCAAAGCATCAAAATAAGTTCCACTACCGTCGCCATATGTCATAACGCTACCATTCCAATAGGCATTGTCATAATTAACATCATAATGTACATAACTTTTGATTTTAGCACCATTGCCATCATAACTGTTTCTATTGTGTTTGGTCATCCAATAATCATAAGTCATTTGCGCACCATAATGTGCATCAAGGGCGGCATTGTCTTTAGCGGAATTGTCATATTCAGCTGCTGACCAATTGTTATCACCGTCAGTAAAATCAGTTGCATTATTATAATTGGTGCCGGTGTGCATATTATAAGTTTCAATACCATCACCTCTGGTATAATCTCTTAAACGGTAGCTGCCGTTATAACTGTCAGTTTTAAGCGTTTTATGTCCACTATATCTGGTATCAGCACTACCATCTACTGCTACATGGTGAATAATTGCGTCTTTGTATAAGACTTGACCGGTTTGCGCATCTACATAAATATAAGCTCTGCTAACCGGTTGGGTTGCATAAATATCAAATTTGTAAGCCAATTTGGCTTCACCTTGTCTTTTAGAATTTTTATGTTGAAAGTCCGGCAAAATAACTAATTTACCTTCCGGTCTTTGGTAATTCATCAAGGCGGCTTCTTGCGGGTTTTCCCACATGTAATGACGTGCACCAACAGATGCTACTGCTCTTTGAAAAGCAGTTTGCTTGTCTAAAGCCGGTTGAACATTAAGTCCTTCTACATCAAAATAATCACCGTTTACCGATTTAATTTGGTTGCCACGAGCATGCACATAAAAATGTGCAAAAGTAACCGGAATACCTTTGTAGTATTCTTGATATTTGACATGTGTCATTCCGATTTGATCGGATTCTTGTTTCAAAATGACAAAATCTACATCAACGGATGTTTGATAAGTTGTTTTTAATAAATCTACGGCTTGATCTAAACCGTATTTTTGACCTTGATCCAAAGTCATCATCTTTGGAAAAACCTTTTGTTGTGCATTTATTGACAAACCCAACAAGATAGCCAATAAAAACATCATTTTTAAATAATACTTCTGCATAAAATTAAGTTTTGAGTTGTTTGTTAAATAGTTGTCAACAAAACTACAAAACTCTATTTTATTCTAAAAATAAGTCTTGATTTATTATGATAATTCAATAGAATGATGTATAAAATAAATAATATTTAATTTTTCAGTTGAAAATCCGACTTCATTGTTTTATTTTTAATTTTTTAAGATTATTTAGAGTGATTA
>WFZY01000171.1 GCA_015489265.1 Flavobacteriaceae bacterium
GCCGAAGTAGCCATTGAAGTTGTAGGGGAACAAGATGGCAGTTTTGATGACAATGACTATATTCTTTTTTATGCTCAAAGCGATAAAGAATGGTCTGATGAATATGATTCAAATCTCAATGTTTATACCGAAAACACCTATTATTTTGTTCAGATTGACGACCAAAACGGCAAACGCATACAAGCCTACCAAGCGCCTTCGGGAACCCCTGCAGAAATTTTTAATGAATACCGCGCCTACAAATTTTACGAGCGCGATAAATACATCTTTACCAATTTGGGACGCAAAGTTTTTGATGAACCCTTAGACCTCAATGACAACAATTCCAAAACAGTCGAATTTAACTTTAATAACAGAGATACTTCCAAACCGGTTTATTACAAAGTAAAAGCGGCAACTAATAAAGGAAATACGGCCTTTTCGGTAAAAATCAACGGACAATCCTTAGGGCAAAAATCTTTTAGTACCATTGGCACCTATTCTTTGGGGACAGATGCCGAAAAATTCGGGTATGTTTCTACCCCCAATGATCCTATCAGCGTTAATGTTACCTACAATAATAACGGTTTTTTTGATGCGCATTTGTATATGGAATATATTATCCTAAAAGCGTATTGCCGGTTGGAACAAAGTGGTAAACAATTCCATTTTCATCATCCCGATGCCGATGCCGGAACCGGTGTTGCCGCCTATCATTTTAACAATGCTGCCCATATAACCCGTGTATGGGACATTACCGATATTTATAATCCTGCTTATATCAATAATACACAAAATAGTTTTGAGATCAAATTTCTAAAACAAGACCGGAAACGCTTTATTGCCATTGATAAAAATGATTATTACACGCCGGAAAAAGTAGATGCTCCCTTACAACCAAATCAAAATCTGCACCGCGATCTGTTTTATCATACCGGACAGTTTCAAGATTTGGATTATATTATTGTAACTCCTTCGTTTTTGTATGACGAAGCCCAAAAATTTGCTGAGATGCACAGACAACGGGGCATGAATGTGTATGTTGCCAAGTTAAAACAAATTTATAATGAATTTGGTAATGGCCAACAAGATATTGCAGCTATACGGAACATGGTGAAATATGTCTATAACAATGCCTCGGCGCCGGATAAAAAATTGAAATTTTTACTGTTGTTTGGCGATGCTTCTAATGATTTTAAAAATGTCATTCCCGAAAATTTATTAACAAACGGAAAAAACAGCAATATCGTGCCCATTTTTGAAAGTTTAAAGAGCTTTGATTTGGTTAACACCATTGGGTCTGATGATTTCTTTGTAATGATGGATGATAACGAAGGTTTACTGACAAGTGCAGCCGAAAAACCTGATATTGCAGTAGGAAGACTATTGGTTCGTGATGAACGCGAAGCCGAAGTGTTGTATCATAAATATCAACATTATTTGTCAGAAGATACCAAACGTAACTGGCGCACCTTTATCACACTTTGGTCGGATGATGCCGATCCGGGGCATTCCGGCGATACATCTTTTGTGACAAATACCGAAGCCATTGCGCAAAAATTAAAACAAATCCATCCTGAGTTTAACGTTTTGAAGATTTATCAAGATGCTTATTTACAGGTAAATACACCCGGAGGTCCAAGGTATCCGGACGCTAAGCGAGATTTATTCAACCAATTTGAAAAAGGTACATTGATATTAGCCTATATAGGTCATGGCAACCAAGTGGCATTAAGTCACGAACGCATGCTGACGATGGATGATGTTGTAAAATTACACAATTTTGACAGATTGCCCCTCATGACGACCATGACTTGCGAATTTGCCCGTTTTGATGACCCTACCCGTGAAACGGCAGCCGAACATTTGTTATGGAATGACAAAGGCGGGGTGTTGGAAATGGTTTCAACTATTAGAGAAATTTGGACCTCTAATGCCAAAAGCATGAATACCGACTTTTATGATGCCTTGTTCGGATTGGGAAATAATATGAACGGCGAAATAATTAGAAATCCGGCAGAAGCCCTCCGAATGGCCAAAATATATACC
>WFZY01000172.1 GCA_015489265.1 Flavobacteriaceae bacterium
CACTTGGCACTTTCCACTAATATATTCTTTATTCTTCTAACAAATTCTCAACGCTCAGACCTAACAGGTTGCCAAAACCTTTCAGGTCTATTCACACTTGGCACTTTATCGCTTTCCACTTGGCACTTTCCACTAATACTTAATCTTCTCATACAATTTGACCAATGACTGCAACAATTCAACCGGTGTCGTTAATATTTGGTAATGATTTTGCCCAAACATCTGCGGCAGGTAATATTTGGCTTCGGCTTCAATCGCTAAGGCATACGAATTGATTTTCCGGCTTTTCAATTCGCGTAGCGCTTGCTTCACATCTTGAATGCCATATCTGCCTTCATAGCGATCGTAATCATTTGGTTTACCGTCAGAAATTAATATGACCCATTTGTTTTTGGTGTTGCGCTGTTCGAGCAAACTGCCGGCATGTCGCAGCGCCGTCCCGATACGCGTATAACCTTGCGGCTGCGGAATGCCTATCTTGTATTTGGCACGTTGCCAATTTTCATCAAACGATTTCAAATTTAAAAACATACTGTAATTCCGCGTTTTAGAATAAAAAGCCCCAATGGCAAAATCGACTTGATATTCATTTAAGATCTCGCCAAATAAAATACTGACTTGTTTTTCGACATCAATCACCCGGTTGTTTGCGGCATAACCGTCACTTGACAAGCTGATGTCCAACAACAGCAAAATGGATAAATCTTTTTCCAGTTTCCTTTTTGACAAATAGATTTTTTCGTCCGGTGTGCGTCGGGCATGCAGATCGACAAATCGGTCGGTAATGGCATCCAAGTCAAAGTAGTCACCTTGGGTTTGCCGGCGTTGTTCTTGATACCGGTTATTGACATTTGCCAGCATCTTGCGCAAGCCGGTTAATATCGTGGCGTGTTCCTTGAGTGTGTTTTTGTAATAAGCCGTATCGGTTTCTTTGGTTTTTTTAGGGAACAATTTACAAAAATTTGGTTTGTATGCTTTCTTTTGATAATCCCATTCGTCATAAGTCAAATAGTAATCTGCCGCTGCCACCGACACACTTTCCGATACGGTAATATTTTCCATAAAGTCGGTTTGATAAACCGAATGTGTTTCTTCATCTACCCGCACCGTCCGGCTCATTTTGAGTTCGTCTAAAGCATTTTGATGGATTTCCAATTCGTCATCCCCATCAAAATCTTTCCAAATACCACCTTTGTGTTCTTCGAGTGTTTCCACTTTTTCGTAGTAATTATGTACCACTTGGTCGGCTTGTTGTTTTTTATCTACCTGCAGGGTTTCCATTTCTTCAACCGCCTTGGCTTTTATGATGGTTTGTATCTCTTCATCAATGGCTTTTTTAACCTTTTGATTGATGTTTTTCAGTTTGTCAGATGTGTCATCTTCAGGTCTGTTTTGCATCCATTTGCCATATATAAAACTTTCATCCGGTACTTTGTTTTCACCGGCTTTGTTATGATAATGCGCTTGTAACTTTTGATAAATTCTTTGCAAAACAGGAAAATCCGAAAACAATTTCTCTAAAACCTGTGGTGCGGTTTCAAGGGCTTTTTGACGGGATTCTTGCAAATTTTTAGGATTGTCCCCGGGTTGCCAATTCAAATTTAGTTGTCTTTGTACGGACAAATACAGTGTTCGGAACAAATAAAATTGCAAATTGTCTTGATAATTATCAAATTCTGCAAAAAACACCGGTAAAAAGAAATATTGATTTTTATAGCCGCCTTCACGTTCAGCCGGAACAATATCTATAGCGCTGCCTGTAATGGCTCGTGCGATAATCGTCAATTTTGACGATACATCTTCCAGTCGCACCGTATAATCGGCAGTTATCAAAGCTTGTTTTTGCTTTTGTTTAAAGCGGTCAGTCAGCTTAAAATAGCCCGAAAACATGCCTTGTAAAAGTTCGTCCCAACTCATTTGGTTATTTAGTTATTTGTTGATATGGCTAATCGTTTATTTGAGGAATTGAGAATTTGTTGAGCTTCATAAAATGATTATTTTTTCATTTCAAATTCCGGATACTGAACATTTCTTTTTATTATCCCTTATCCAATTCGCACTTTCCACTTTATCGCTTTCCACTTGGTACTTTCTACTAAATCAACAAATTTGCCAAATCTTTCAGTGCTTCAATAATTTCAGGTTCATCACTCAAAGGTTCTACAATGGCGACATGCACCGATAAGCGTTTGGGTAAGCCGCTTTTAATCAGTTTTGCCGCATCGACTAGCAAACGTGTTGAAACGGTTTCAGATAGCCCCAGTTCAGTCAAATTGCGAATTTTTCCGGCAATTTTGACCAGTTTTTTTGCCGTATCTTTTTCAATACCGGTTTCATTCATAACTATAACTTGTTCCATTTCAGCTTCCGGATAATCAAATCCGACAGCGATAAAACGCTGTTTGGTCGATGGTTTCAGTTCTTTATAACCACGTTGATAACCCGGGTTAAAAGATGCCACCAGCATAAAATCGGGGTGTGCTTTTAAGGTTTCGCCCAGTTTATCAATGTATAATTCCCGCCGGTGGTCAGTCAAAGGATGAATAGCGACTATGACATCGGGGTGTGCTTCGGCTATTTCGTCTAAATAAATGATATATCCTTCACGCACGGCTTTTGTAAGCGGTCCGTCCAACCAGATGGTTTCCGCACCTTTGATGATATACCGCCCGATTAAATCCGTTGCCGAAGTTTCTTCGTGACAAGCAACAGTCAACAGTTTTTTATCGAGTTTGTGTGCCATATATTCTACAAACCTTGACTTGCCGGTTCCGGTCGGTCCTTTGAGTAATAAGGGCAATTTGTTTTCAAAAGTTTTTTCAAAAACATCTATTTCGTTGGCTATGGGGTGATAATAAGGTGCTTGCATAATTCCGTTGAAAGTTTTTATTTAAAATTTTAAAGAGATTGCCGCCTACCGACAATCTCTTTTGAAATATATAAATGAAATTATTAGGATTTAAGCTTCCAAAGCTTCGTCGGTTGGTAAACCGTATTTGATGAAATCAATGATATATAGAATAATACCGGTAGATAAAATAGTTGCACCGATGATTAATACCCAGAAATGTGGTTTAATCTCATTTTGCACTTGACCGAAATCATATCCGAGAATTCTTTCCAAATAAACTTGTGCCACACCGGCTGCTGCGAAAGCAGATACCATAGTAAATATACCGATATTAGACAACCAGAATGCCAAGCGGCCTCGTGCATGGTCATATAATTTTCGTCCGGTCAAATTGGGCATAGCATACACAATTATGGCTAAAACTATAGACGCATAAGCGCCCCAGAAAGCCAAGTGTCCGTGCATGGCGGTTACCAATGTACCGTGTGTATAAAGGTTGGTTTGCGGTAAGGTATGTGCCAGACCCAAAACACCGGCGCCTAAAAACGAAATAATGGCAGCGGCAAGTGTCCAGGTAATTGCCAATTTATTCGGATGTTTTTTCTCACCTTTGCGATACATATTCAATGCCCATAAGGTCATTGCTAAAAATGCTAATGGTTCCAATGATGAAAAGATACCACCGACAATGAGCCAAATTTTGTTAACGCCTATATAATAGTAGTGGTGTCCGGTTCCGAGAATACCGGATAAAAACGTCAACCCGATAACGACATACAACCATTTTTCAATCACTTCGCGGTCCACACCGGTCAATTTAATCAATAGGAAAGCCAAAATACCACCCATAATTAATTCCCAAACGCCTTCAACCCAAAGGTGAACTACCCACCAACGGAAGAATGAGTCCAGTACTTGACTGTCAAAGCTAATCATACCGGGCAGATATAAAACGGCAGCACCGGCTAATCCGCCGTATAAGACCCAAACGGTAGTTGATTTTTTCTTACCTTTGAGTATGGTCATCAATAAAATAACCAAGAACAAAATAACATCAATGGCAACCAGCCAATCAAGTTCCCGTGGTATTTCCAAGAATTTACGTCCTTCCCAAATATTAAAGTGATATCCGGCAAGCGCCGCTACACCTACTAAAGTTAGGGCAATTAGTTGTGCATAAGCCAGTTTAGGTTTCCAAAGTTCAGTTTCACTTTCTTCCGGAATGATATAATAAGCCGCTCCCATAAAGCCGGATAATAACCAAACCACCAACGTATTTAAGTGAACGGTATGAGCCGTATTAAAGGGAATCCATTGGTGTAAACCATCATAGCCCAAGCGGGCGAATCCCATGATAAAACCATAAGTCAATTGTATAGTCAGTAGTAGCATGGACAAAGCCCAAAACCAATAAGCTACTTTTTGTGTTTTATATTTCATAATTGTGAGATTTTTAGTTATTAGATTTCATATGATCCACCGCCAAGGGCGATACTTTTTTATCGACATTTTCAAAGCCGTTCAATTTTAAATTGCCAATCCATTTGAAGAAAGCAATCATATCATTGGTATCTTGGTCGTTCATACCGTAAGCCACCATTTTACGTCCGTGTGGTTGCCATGGATTTTTGGTTTGCAAAACGCCACGCACGTATGCTTCGCCGCGACGTTCGATCACATTGGTCAATTCAGGTGCATAATAAGCACCTTCACCCATTATTGTATGGCAGCCCATACAATTGTTTTTCTCCCAGATATGCTTTCCCCGGGCAACATCTTGGGGAAGCTTTGTTTGTACTTGTTGCAACGAATATATCGTTAAACCGATAAAAATAGCAAACGTTACAAAGGTTCCCACTAAAAAGAAAATTTTAGCTTGTTGTTTTGTTAACATAATTGATAATTTTGGTTAATATTGAATTATTTAAAAGACTGTTTAGTCCTTTAATAATCCAAAAATAACTATTCTTATGTGGATATAAAATGATAAGTGTCAGGAAATTATGAAAAAACAGATTTTAGTTTTTCTATTCAGAGGCGAATATTTTATTGAGCATAACTTCTCATATGTGAGATTTCTCTATCGACCGGAGTTGGTATCGAAATGACAGACTATTTCATTGCAACAGTCTATTTCTTCAATTCAATCTTTAGACATGTCATAAATCAGAAAGATTAAAGTCAGTAAAAAGGCAGCAATAGTCAGATATAGCACATAATTCATATAGGACCAACCGACAAAATCGCCAATGGAAGCGATTAGTCCTAATTGCAGTGTTGCTGCTAAAGCAAATTTTACTTTTTTAGTCATATATTTAACAAGGTGTTAAAAATTAGCACAAATATACATAATTCGTATCTTTACCACAATTTTTGATCAAAATGCTTCACAAACTTAGGCAAAACATAAAACAAATATCCGGTTGGCAAACCAAGAAATTTTTATTGGCTTTTTCGGGCGGTATAGATAGTGTTGTTTTGGCAACGGCTTTAAAACAACTGGGGGGGCGGTTTGAGTTGGCGCATTGCAATTTTAAATTGCGTGGAACTGAAAGTAACGAAGATCAAGCTTTTGTTGAAAATTTTGCCCGTGCGCAGCAAATTCCTTTACACATTAAAGTATGTGATTTATCAAAAACAGATGAGAATATTCAAATAACAGCCAGAACTGCCCGTTACCAATGGTTTGATAATTTGATAAAAAAACAGCAATTCGATTATTTATTGACGGCGCATCACTTAGATGACAGTATTGAAACGTTTTTTATCAATTTAATGCGTGCTACCGGTTTAAAAGGGCTACTCGGCATCAGAGATCAACATAAAATGTTGCGTCCTTTGCAAAATATTACACGTCAGGAAATTTTGGAATTTGCCCAAC
>WFZY01000173.1 GCA_015489265.1 Flavobacteriaceae bacterium
AGTTCTTTGTTGAGGTCCAAGCTCAGATCCATATAATCTTGTGCAGGTGATGGAAATCCGGCAGCAATCCCTTCATCGACATAAGGCAAAGACAAATCTGTTGTTATATCAGCAGTGTAAAAATCTATTTGTGGTAATGATTTTAAATGTTGCAATTTCATCTATCTTAATGTTCTTAATTTTTAATGTTAAAAGTTTTTCAAAACAACCGCACATCAAATCCAAACGGTTCTTGCGATATAATTTTAATCCGTTCAAAATCCGGATGATTTGGATTGAGCAAATAATTAAAATCGCCTTTTACGACAGCTGATGGCACTTTTAGTACGGTATACCGGTTTTTAAGCACAAAAGCATCGCCTAATTGTTGCGTGGCAACACGGGGTGGAAAAACATGCCAGTCCTGCGGTAAAATTTTAGTATCCAAAACTTGCATGTTCATATCGTCTGGTATATTTATCTGCAACATCATCATATCCTTCGGAATTAATCCGGTCGGCAAATGTACCAAAATCTCTGTAACCGCCAAAGCCCGGCAGCCGGCTGTATAAATCATTTCAATCCCTTTAGAGTTCCAACGGTTCCCGAATTTAGCAGCCCCAATACCCGATAGTTCACCGGCATATTTGGCTTTAGTCAATCGAAAAACTTTCATTAGCTTAAGAAATATTTAAGCAAAAATACCATGCGCAATACGATTCAACTCTGCCAAAACCAAGTCTTTTCCGTAGGAATCATGTAGTAAGTCAGCCGGTGTCATATTACCCAAAGCATAAGACGGCGTTGTCAACCATTGGTGGAACTTATCAAGAGAACCGAACACTTCTTTGCCGTAATGTGTTACTTCTGCCAGTTCTATGATTTTTTCGGTATGAATCGGTTTAAAGTAAAAATTTTTGTCTTTTTTGTGGCGTTGCAAGGTTTTGAGCGATAGGTTTAAGTAGTTAGCCCAATCCACATCGGTAAAAGGCAAAACGGATTTAATTTGCTCAAAGAGCCGGTAGGTTATTCCTTTGCGAATGGTTTGAATGATGAGAAATTTGTTAGTAAAAAAATCATTAAATGTCAGGTTTTGTATTCCGGATGTCGTTGCATAAACGGTTGGCATTTCTGCTAGGTAATTTTGCAACGATGCTTCGACTAATTGATAGGTTTTGTTGGCGTTTAATGCCTTGTTTGGTTGGTTAGATGCATGACTTGTTTTCATATCAGTGGTAATTTGTCCACAAAGATAAGACTTTTGTCCATAAAATCCAAATTTTTCTTTCTTATTCTCGATACCTCACTTCCTCAAAAAATATTACTTTTGCAGCTATGAGCAGACGAAAAAAACCTTTATTCAAAGACATTGAATTTTTTGACATGGGCGCCAAAGCCAAAGCCGTTGGACATGCCCCTGATGGCAGAATAATTTTGGTGCCATATTTAGCCCCCGGCGATATAGCTGATATTCAAGTGACTAAAAAGCGTAAGGGCTATTACGAAGGCAAAGCTGTTACCATTCACAAATATTCCGAATATAGAGCAGAGCCGCTTTGCCCGCATTACGGTATATGTGGCGGGTGTAAATTGCAGCATATAGCATATTCGCATCAAGTATTTTTTAAACAAATGGAAGTCAAAAATAATTTAAAGCGGATAGGCAAACTCGACTTTTCCGATGACGATTTTCATCCTATTATAGCCGCTTCTCACGATTTTTATTACCGTAACAAAATGGAATATTCCTTTTCTGCACGGCGTTGGTTGACGCCCGAAGAAATCAATTCCGAAGAACCCATAGACCTTATAGACGGATTGGGTTTTCATATATCCGGCATGTGGGATAAGGTTTTAGATATTGATACTTGTTTGTTACAGAACAATTTGACCAACGATATTCGTAATGAAGTCAAAGATTTTGCCCGCAAACATCAAATTCCTTTTTTTGACCCGCGTACCAAAACCGGATTGCTACGCACTTTGATGCTTCGCAATAATCAACAAAACGAATGGATGGTCGTCTTGCAAGTTTATAAAAATGACCAAAAAGCCATTGAAAGCATCATGGCGCATCTCAAACAAACATTTGAGCCAATCAAATCATTGCAATATATCGTCAATGAAAAGGATAACGATTCTTTTTACGACCAAGAAGTCGTATTATATGACGGTAAGCCCTATATTGAAGAAGTATTAGATGGTTTAAGATTCCGTATTTCAGCCAAATCTTTTTTTCAAACTAATACAGGACAAGCCGAAAAACTGTATAAAACCGTTCGCGAATATGCCGCTATTCAACCCCATGAAACGGTTTATGATTTATATACCGGTATCGGTAGTATTGCTCAATTTGTAGCACGCGATGCCAAAAAAGTAATCGGGGTTGAATCCGTAGCCGATGCTATCAAAGATGCCCAAATCAATGCCAAGCTAAACAATATCGACAATGTCGAATTTGTAGTAGGCGATATGCGACAAGTTTTTACCAAGGAATTTATTGGCAAATACGGTAGGGCAGATGTGGTTATTACCGACCCGCCGCGCAGCGGTATGCACCACAAGGTAGTAGAAAACCTGTTGTATCTTGCCCCCGAACGCATAGTGTATGTGAGTTGCAATTCCGCTACACAAGCCCGCGATTTGGCGCTGATGAAAGACCGGTATGAAATTGCTGCCATACAACCGGTTGATATGTTTCCGCACACCCACCATGTCGAAAGTGTGGTATTGTTACATCGTAAAAAACAAAACTCATGAAACCCAATATTGTTATTTTAACAGGTGCCGGTATCAGCCAAGAAAGTGGTATCAAAACCTTTAGAGATGCCAACGGACTGTGGGAAAATCATGACATTATGGAAGTCGCTTCACCACAGGGTTGGCAACAAAATCCCGAATTGGTATTGGAATTTTACAACCAACGCCGCCGGCAGTTGCACGATGTCCAACCTAATGCCGCCCACCATGCCATAACGCGATTGCAACAGCACTTTCCGGTTCAGGTCATCACCCAAAATGTCGATGATTTGCACGAACGCGCCGGCAATCAAAACGTACTGCATTTGCACGGCGAACTGTTCAAAGTCCGAAGCGATAAAAATCCGGAACTGATTTACGATTGGCATAACGATTTACACTTGGGCGACCTAGCCGAAGATGGCACCCAACTACGTCCGCATATCGTATGGTTTGGCGAGCCGGTACCTATGATTACCAACGCCGCTGAACTGACAGCCGTAGCCGACATGTTTATCATCGTTGGCACCGGTATGGCGGTTTATCCTGCAGCCGGCTTGGTCGGTTACTTGCCCCCGTTTGTCCCCGTTTATTACATAGACCCCAATCCAGCTACCATCACCATTACCAATCCGGTGACCATTATCCGCGAAAAAGCCGGCACCGGATTACCCAAATTGGTGGACCAACTCATTCGCGAATATTAGATGTTTTAGGGCGTTCGAGCGGGCTATCCGTTTATAGCCGTTTTGTGCCGCACTGTTGCTTTATCGGCGGTACAGGGGCTTCCTGCGGTCGCCGCTGTCCGCCGTAAATCAAAAATACTAAACTGCTGTCAGGATTAATGCTTATAAAAAGTTTCTTTTAGGCTTATTTGTATCCAAAAAAATATTAAGTAGTCATAGCTACGAAAGATTTTGGCTCTATGTTGTTTTGTATGGGTAATAATAAAATAGGATTAAAAACCATATAATCATGGCTATTTAATTTTTAAATAATTTCACCCCTACGGGGTTTATATTTTTAACGTCATAAATTTTTTATAAATATATCACCCCTACGGGGTTTATTAAAT
>WFZY01000174.1 GCA_015489265.1 Flavobacteriaceae bacterium
AATAGTTTGGCAAATTTTCTCAGGTAAAATTACGTTTTTATTTTCAAAGTATTAAGTACAAAACAATCCGGTAACAAAATAATTAATACATTTCTTTTGCTACATTTGCCATTGAAACCAAATCTGCATATATGTCAAAAAAGAAAATCTTACTTCGGCTTTTGGGCTTTATTATTGCTTACATATTTATAGTCGGTTTATTCCAATTTTTAGGCGGTGTGTTATCCGGCATGTCGTTGACAGAACCCACACCCATGACCCCAATGCAATTGTTTGCCACGGTTTTCGGCACTTTTTTAGGAACGCTTTTAATACTGTATATTTTTACCAAATGGGTTGACCAAATCAAATTTGTAGAAATCGGTTTACAAACCGGCACAATCTTTAAAGATTTTTTTTGGGGATTTTTACTCGGATTTTTGCCTATTGCATTGGGGTTTATCATTCTGTGGCAGGTGGGTGTCATACAACACATTCAAATACATTTTAATTTTCCCGACTTGCTGCTTTCAATCCTAATTTTTTTATTCGTTGCTTTTAACGAAGAAGCTTTTTTGCGGGGATATGTTTTACGCAATCTGATGTCGGCTTTTAATAAATATACGGCTTTACTACTGTCAGCAATTTTGTTTGCACTTTTACATATTTTTAATGACAACATTAATCCTATCGGCTTGACTAATGTTTTTTTAGCCGGTATTTTATTAGGATTGTCTTATGTGTTTACAAAAAATTTATGGTTTCCTATCGGTTTGCATTTTGCATGGAATATAACACAAACACTTTTTGGATTTAATGTCAGCGGATTTAACAGCTATTCTATTTTAAGCTATCGCTTATCAGATAAAATGCGATGGTTGAGTGGTGGTGCTTTTGGGTTTGAAGGTTCGGTATTGTCGTTGTTTTTTGAAATAATTTTGATAGTTTTTGTTTACTTTTTATTTAGAAAAAGACACAATACTTAAAATTTTCTCATCAACAAAACCGCAAAAAATACTTCATAAATCAAATAAGCAAAATACAAACTGACAATAGTGTATAAAACATTGTGACTTAAACTAATACCGGGTTGAAAAACAAACACTAGAAAATAACCCATCACCAGCATTAACTTAATCATGGTCCAAGCCAAAAAGGTATAACCGATATATTTTTTGTGCAGGTAGTGTACTAAAACCAAATTCATTAACATCAGAGCCGATATGCCCGATATGAAATAATAAAATTGCCAAACAAAAGCCGGATGCTCAACGCAAAAAATATCAATAAATAGTTGGTTTAAAAAATAGATAACCACAAAAGCAACTATAGTCGAAAGATATAAATAAACAGGTGTCCGGTTCATTTTAATAATTTTTTGACGCGCCACATAATGTAAAACATGGCGATAAAAACTGCCGACAAACTTGAAATAATCAAATAAATATTTTGTTCGTTCGGATATTTTACATCTAACCAAGCCCCAAACTTATAGCCCGCAAAAATGATGAGAAACATTTCAAACGGAATAGATGTAAACTGTAAAAACTTACGCGAATTATTTGGCTTTGGCAGTGACATTTTTTTGGGTTTGACCGGTCTTCATTTGACAAGTGGCATTAAACACGGCTCCGGGTTCTATAGCCAATTTACCTATGACTACATTGCCGTCAATATTTGCGCTTGATTTGACACTCAAAAGATTTTCAACGACTAAATCGCCGGAAACTTTACCCAAAATTTCAGCATTGCCACACTTGATGTTGCCGTCTAAAACCCCTTTTTCGCCTAATACGATTTTAGCGGTTGTGGTCAAATTGCCTTCAAAATGCCCATCTATTCTAAAGTCTTCTTGTGAAGTAATATCACCTTTAATTTTAGTTGTTGCCCCAATATGATTAGGTAATTTGGAAAATTCGGTCGTGTTTTTTTTCTTTTCTGCAAACATAATTCAGTGCTATTTATGTGTTCGTTTGTTTGTATGGATTTGTTATTTAGTGTTTTTCTTAAGAAAATCTTTATACGCTTCCAATTTTTTAGTGAGCTGAAGCGTTTTGTAATTGTCAGACGAAATTACAAAATAATCACTTGCTGTGCAAGCACTTTTTTTAAGTAAATCGGCTAAATAAGCAGCTGATTGCGGACTTAAAAAATTATGCACGACAACAAAAGATTGTTTACCTGTAAAAGGGTCTTTTGAGATATGCAAATGCGTACTTTTGTTTTCAACAATCACTTTTTGAATACAGTCAACATAATTATCTACTTCCGGACTGAAAATATCATATGGGATAACTAATTTGTACGAATCGGATTTGGCATTGGTATAGACCTTTTTCTTATATTTATTGACTAATTCCATGCGCTTTTTGGCTTCGGTTTCATACGGACTTTTGGGATATTTTAAAATGATATTCTGCAAAGCTTTCTCATACGCTGCCAAACCTTGACTACGAGCAATAGCCGTAGATCGCAACAATTCTATTTTACCCAACTCTGGGTGAAAACTGAATTTGAGCAACAAAGGATCCGATGCTTTAAGTAAGCTGTCATATTTTTGCGCCGTATATAGCCGGTATAGTTTTTCGTATGCCTGTTGAAAAGCTTTATTGGAACGTTCGGATATTTTATCGGGATGTTGAATCAGCTCGGCATAAATACTCTTTGGGTATTTTTCGACTATTTCTTGTGCCAAATGTTCCGCCAGCAAGTTTTTACCCATGTCTTTATAAACCTTATAAAGATTGTATTTTGCCGGCGGCACCAATTCAGGTTTCGGGTTTGAAGCCAACATGGTTTCCAAATTTTCTTTGGCTTTCTCTAGTTCCTTAAATTTTTCGTAATAAATCATACCCACTTGATAGTGTGCATAGTTTAAATCGCCAAGTATGCTGTCAATTTTTTTGGGTGCTACGGGTATTTGTTTATAATAAAAACCGACTTTGTATTTGTCCGGCACATTTTTTTCTTTTTGATTGGTATCATCTTCGGTAGTTGCAGTATCTTCATCATCCGTAACATCTTCATCGTCCATACTCATTTTATTTTTCAAGCGCCACATATCGGCTAAACTCATATTGCCCCAAGTTTTTTCAAAATAAGCTTTTCCTTTTTCAACCAACGAATTATTATAAAAGTAAAAACTCGTGTATTTGGGATTAACTTGCGAAAAATCGGTTTGTGAAGCTTGTTTTTGCATGGCTTCAGCTTCTTTTTGACGCAATTTGTCGATATAATCTTGAATTAATTTGACGCGCGTTAAACTATCGGCGCGTACCAAAGTCATGATACTATCATTGCGTTTAATCAGTTTTTCGAGTACAATGATATCGTCTATATTGTTGCGTTTGTGTTGCGTTTTAAGGTATTTTAAAGTTTCTTTGGGCATTACTTGCAACAAACTATCCAGATATACCCCCGCCATCAAATAATCTTTCTTTTGAAATCCGATATTTGACATTTGCTCGTATGCCTTTTCTTTTAATATTTTATCTTGTGAACGCGCCGCTTTGGTGTAATAAGTTACGGCTGTTTTCAGACTGTCTTCATGGTGGAATATCTCACCGATTTCGTAATTGATATACGGATAAAATTTGTGAAATTCGTAGCGTTTGAGCTTGGTATAAAGCGATTTGAGCATTTCGGGATGCTGCTCGGTTTTGTCCAAAGACAAATGATAGCGGTATAATTCGGCTTGAATTCTATATTTTCGGGGACGTTTTTGGGCTTCTATTTGTTTTAAAAGTGAAACCGCCGAATCGCGCAATGCAATTTTATCTAATAACTGTGCCGTAATAAAATTATAACGGGCTTTGTGTTCTTTGTCTTTTGCCAAAGCGGCGGCTTTTTGCAAACTTTCGGCTGCCAAACGCAAGCTGTCCATATTGATTAAAGCTTGACCGGCGTAAGCATAAGCTTCTGATTTAACATCTTGCGGTGTTTGTTTTTGACGGGCAAGAAATTTTAAATTCCGGATAGCCGGTGCATAATTTTCCATCCGGATGTTGGTTTTTTCCTTCCACAACTTAAAATAGGGTCGAATATCCGAATCAAAATCATTATCCAATTCATAATTAAAAGCATCGAGTGCCGCCATAAACCGTTTTTGGTAATAGCGACTTTTGCCCAGTAATAAGTATGCTTTGTCTATTTGATTGTTTTCTTGCACACCGCGAATTTCCATGGAATGTTTCTGAATGGCTTTAACTGCTTTTTCTTCGGCACGTTCCAGATTGGAATTGGTATTTTTTTGTCCGGGTAAACTGATGACGTACTCGGCATTAAACCGTTCTACCGGTAGTATTTCGAAAAAATTATCGTGGTAATTTTCTTGAATATTATTGACTTCTTCATTTAAAGCTTCTTCGCCGTTAAACAAAACATTGTATTTAGTGGACAGCTCGTGCAAGTTTCTATTGACAAAATTATTGCGCTGCGTGGAACAACGCATAAGCACCAAGCTTAAACTAAACAGTCCAAAAGCAGTGAAAAGTAATCTTTTGTTCATTATATCGTAATTTAGTTCCGGAAAGTCCGAAAAGCCCTAATGTTATAAAACGCTAATTTACATAAAAAAGTATAAATGATGATGTGGTTATTTGGTTATTTGAGGAATTGAGGATTTGTTGGTGCTTCAAAGACTATTTATAACTTTGATAATATTTTTTGTTCCGGACTATATGGTTGCTTACAATCATTATACGGAAAGTATTCCGTTAAATACTTGTGCTAACGATATGACGTAAAGTAAAAGATGATTGCCGGACCTACTAGGTTTTGGAAATCTAGTAGGTCTGATAAGAAAATATAATTAAATGATAATCAACAAACTAATTTTGAAGTTAGTCGGTATTTGAGGAATTGATAAAATGATGAATGAATAAATGCGGACAGCGGCTTGACGCAAATATATATCTAAAAAACAAGAAATTAGATAGAAATCTATTAATCACAAAGTGATGACAAAATCATTATGGTCAAAATTTTAATTAAAAAATCAAATAAAGAATTTTTATATCTTTGAGAAGTTGCATAATAAGCAAATAACCAGACTGTTTATAATATTTTGATTATGAAAAAACATCTTTGGGTCACATTAAGTTTTTTAGTGCTTTTTAGTTTTATTTTTTATATGCTTGGTCATAAAAAAAGACCTGATGCAAAAGAAAAATTCATAGAAGAGAACAAAGAACTTTTTGATATAATAGATAACTATACTTTTCAAACGCCCATACTGTATATAGTAGGAAAAAGTTACCCCAGCACGCATATTTTCTTTCACTCATATGAAAAAGATACAATTATGTCTATTGTTTCTTGGCCAACTTTATTAGAAAATGATACTTGGTGGATTAATACAATCTATTATAAATCGAAACTAAATTTTATAAAAAACAAGAAATTTATTCGCATTAATACTCCTCCCCCTGACGGTATTTTCTGGTTGACAAAAAGACAACCGGTTATTTTTTTTAATATGGATTTGTATAAACCGTCTTTTAAAACACATTTAAAGCCGAACATTCCCGACTCTTTAAAAAGAAATTTTCCTTTCGGTTCCTTTCATGGTCATAAACAATGGTTTTATCTGTACAAAAACGGCAAATTCATCAAAATAAATCTCATAAGAGATAGCATTTATAAAGATAAACCTTATTATATTATTAAAAAAGAAAATGTGCAAGACAGTATTTTACCAAAAGAAGATGATTTATTAAATGACATTTATCCAGCTGAAAATGATACCATCAAAGTTATTGTGAAGCAAAATGAAATCAGCAAAATACTTATTCCTGATGCGCAAAAAGAAAATTTTACTTACCTAAAATATAAGAATAAAGCAAAGATTGTTAATCAGTTATACTTGTCCTTGCTCAATATGATTTTAAAATTTGAGCCGGATTTTCAATTGAAAAAAATCAGTTATAAAGTCAATATGCGTTTCAAAGCACTTCAATATATAACCGATGACAGCCCGGCTTATCCACTAGATTTTGACGATATGATTTTGCGAGGAAAGAATCTGGAAACAAATCAACCTTACATTAAGTTGCCCCATCCGGATTTTTTAAATCCACAACAACATAGTGCTTTTGCACAAATGTTTAATTTTGATAATGATACCGAATTAATTCATAATCTTGAACAAAAATATTTAAAATTTATCGAACCGCTATCGCTAAAAAAACAAGAGGTTGCTTACAAAAAGATTTTAAACAATATTGATGATTACCGTGATTGCTGTCCGGAGTATATAAAACAAGCAGAGGCCTTTTTTAAGAAGAAACAATTCAATTCATTTGATGATTTGTCTGTTGAAATTTATCCTGATGCTATATTTTTACACATCACACTTATGGGACAAAATGGAGAAAGCTATAATTTGAATATTTCAAATCTTAATAAAGAGTAAAATTTTAAACTTGCTTTTATAATTCTGATAAATTTATCCCCAGCTGGTGCGCGATTGTATCGCGTTCCGTACTACCCGCACGAATCCTTTCGTGTGGTAGTATAATATTATAAAAAATCGAATGGTAAAAACTAAAAATAATCAAAAAGCCGACTACTGCATGCTAAAAATCATAACAAAATATTGTAAGTTTAAATGATGAATATCGATTAACGAACGCCGAATGATGAAGTAATCGAGAAGCCAAAATCTTAAATAAAAATTAAGAAAAAAGCTTGTAGTCTGCGGTCATTACCCTTGCCATACGAAGGTTTTCCGTAAACTTAACCCGCATTATTCATATAAGAACGCAGTGAATTATATGAATCAGCGATGGAATAAGGCGGGAGGAAGCGAGTAACCCCGACTTAGAAATACCCCAAATTTGGGGGTTTGAAAACACCCAAATTTGTTGGTATTACTTAGTTTCATAAAAATTCTATGGATTTTTCGGGTTAAAGATAACTCAACAAACAAACTTTATGCACTACCTTCCAAAATACAAGAAGATGCATACAAAATATTAGGTTTATATGACATAAAACATATTACGACACCATACCAAATAATCTAAAATGTAGTGCTTGACAAAATCGCAATACTCTATAAATCAATATTTTAATTTTTAAAATATACGAAGTCAGGAACAAAAACCAAAAAAAACTGCTTCAAAATATAAATGAAGCAGTTTTTTGTCAATGCAGTATTTACTAATTTATTTCTTAAGAAACTTCGCAGTATAACGGGTTTTGCCGTTTTGTAGTTTAACGACGTAATAACCTTTAGTCAAGTTGGAAACATCAAATTGGATGTTATTGCCGCCATTAACTTCTTGACGCAATATTTCACGACCATTTAAGTCATAAACATGTGCAATTGTATGTAATTCGACCGGAACAGATACATTAATAATATCCGTAGCCGGATTAGGATAGACATTTACTTGGACTAAATTTTGATTGTTTACGGCATTTTGTGTTGCTGTAAATTCGCCTGAGAAAATACCGCGTCCGTAGGTAGATGCAAACACCTTATTATCATCTCTCAATTCAATATCGGTTACTTTAACGTCACTCATACCGTTATAAGTCGGGTACCAGTTGGGGTTAGCATCGTTAAAGTTTGGCGTTGCCCAAATACCTAAATCGGTTCCTATAATAACTTCATCGGTATTTAAAGGATTTCTCATAATACAATTGACCGGCATATCAGGCAAATCACCTTCTTTGCTTGTCCAAGTAGCACCACCATCGTTAGTATAGTAAATATTTTTAACACCGTAATTAAAGAAGGTTACAAAAATTTCATCTTCATTTTGCCCAAATTCAATATCGGATATACTACCGACAAAATCAGCACCGGTTATGTCACTAAAACTAGGACTTGTATTAGCATTTTCAACTTTTAATAAATTACCGTTTTGCAGCCCTACAAATAGCTTGGATGAATTGGTTGTAAACGGAGAAACTTTTAAAGCCGTTGGGAAGCTATGTAAAAGCGGATCTTGAATAGTATATTTTGAAATAGTAGTCCCTAATAAATTACTGTAACGACGAATGGCATAAGTGTAACCGCTAGATGTTAAAGAACTATAATTTGAATATAAAATGTTTAAATTAGAGTCCAAAGCTTCTTGATTGATAAAATCACCATGTTGTGTACTTTCGACATTAACCGTTTTCCAGTATTGGATATCATAATTGTACAAACGAATATTACCATTATAAACATAATTGGAAATACGATACCGGTCAGTGCCATCTTGGTCAAAGAAGCAATAAGCACCGTCTCCACCTTGAGTTTCAACGGAATTAGATACCTGCTGCGGGGCATTTTCAAACAATTGCGTTCCATTATCTTGGGCGCCTGCCATAAAGTAATCACCGCTAAAAGCTGATGTAGGTGCTACCGCCATATGATAAAATTGTGTTACATTATAATTTTTGTTGCGGTGTTGAATAGTTGTTCCACCATTACCTGAATAAGCCACACCGCCATCATTTCCAAACAAAATATGTTGCGAATCGGCAAAGGCGATACCATGTTGGTCAGGGTGGATAATATTTGAAGATGTTGAACCGTAATATGATGAAATTTGAGTCCAAGAACTACCTCCATTAGTCGATTTAAACAAATCAATACCACCTACAAAAATAGTATCATCATTATTAGGATCGGTTTCAATAAATAAATCATAAAATGCTTGTCCGTTGGTAAAATTACTACCACCTATATCACCGTCAGAAGGTGTGTTAAAGGTTGTAACAGATGATACAAAACCATCCGTTGTTTTTAATCCGAGAACCGAACTGGATGAACCGGTATATTGAACAACTAACATGTACATTTTGCCGGGATCTGTTTTAGATACTGCCAATTCCATTCGTCCGGTATTATTAGCCGGTAAAACCACATTAAAGCT
Organism: Flavobacteriaceae bacterium; assembly: GCA_015489265.1. Classification (GTDB taxonomy): domain Bacteria; phylum Bacteroidota; class Bacteroidia; order Flavobacteriales; family Flavobacteriaceae; genus WGBX01. Next base: position 8,853 of record WFZY01000174.1, read on the forward strand.
ATTGCCGTCAGTTGATGATAATAAGGCGCCATTGGTAGTTCCGTGAACAGTGCTACGCGTTGTTGTCAACCAAATTTTATTGTCTGCGGCAATTTCCAAATCAAAAGGTGTATAAGTGGTTCCATCGGGTGTTGCAGGCATAGTCACTTGTTGCCATGTGGCACCGTTATCGGTAGATTTATAAACTCCTTGGTATCCTTCGCCCATGACTGTAAATAAGGATGCATCTGCATAATAACTATCGCCTGCACTGGCATAAATTTCAGTAACGCCATTATTATCACGTGTAACAATGTCGTTAATATGTGTAATTCCCGGAACCAAATATCCTAAAGAAATATCTGTGTGGTTATTGGTAATGGTTGCATTGATGGCAGTTGAACTATTTAAAGCGTTTAGTATTGCTTGTCCATCAGCTTTAGATATCATTACTGAAGGAATCGTGATGGTAGCATCACTTCCCCCCATAATAATCGGTGTACCGGGTACATTATTAATCATCAGAACCCCAATAGCACCGGCATTTTGAGCATTTTTTACTTTGTCGACAAAATAGCAAGTTCCACGCTCAATTACCGCAATATTACCATTTATGGCAGCTGCATTGGTTAAAGGATTACATGCCAAAGTCGGATTGGCACTCCCATCATCTGCTAACACCAAATTGCCTGAAAAATCATTAAAAGTTGTGTTACCAAAGGCAGCCATAACCGCTACTAAATCGCCTTGTAAGTTAGCAGGCGAATTAATGGTTACGGTGGCATTAGACATGAACTGTGCATCACCATCTTGTCCACCAAAAACATTTTCCCAAGTTTGTCCGCCATCTGTAGAACGCCAGATACCGTTTCCATTAACGGCACCACCGGTATAAGATTCACCGGTACCTACGAACATGTTTTGGGTATTATTAGGATCATAAGTGATAGAACTAACTGCCAAATTGTGTGGCAAACTTGTATTTTGCCAAGCAGAGTTGGGATTGGTTATGTCATTATTAACCCATAAACCACCACTGACGCCACCGGCAAAAACTCTTTTATGTGTCGGGTCGTTAGGGTCAAACAATAAAGCTTTGGTACGACCACCAACATTACCGGGACCTCTTTCAATCCAAGCATTCGAAAATTGTCCCGGAACACTTTTGTTGTTGGCATTAGATTTGATTTGTTTCTGTAAAACCCTTAACTTTTCCGGTGTCGGACGTCCAATTTTCGGATTCATGGTCAACTCCCATTGTCTTTCCAAATATTTATTTGGCGGGACACCTAATTTTTTGCGTTCTGCTTTGGTTAAAGTTTTAGTATTTCTAAAAGGTGAGTTGGCTAAAAATTGTGCATGCTTTTGTCTTAATTCAACAACTTTGGTTCTATTGTTGTCTGTTGAACAAGAAGCAAAAACCATAGCTGCAACAGCCCATAATAAGATAAATTTTTTAAACATAATATTACTTCTTTTATTTTTTAAAATTAATGTGTAACAAATATAATAT
>WFZY01000175.1 GCA_015489265.1 Flavobacteriaceae bacterium
GATGGCGTTGATATTTGCGAACCTATGTATGACGGCGACCCGTCGGAACCCGGATACCAATCGAAACTGGATTATAGCAAAACCTTTGCATTTACCGATTTTGTCTTGGAATCGAATCCGATGGTTTACGAATTTTCTAATATTGATACGACAACCAAACGGCATATTCCCAAAGAAACCGATTATTTTGAACTCAACGAATTTTCTGCCAAATGGGATCCGGTGCCTACTATGCTAACCCAAAATCATACAATGATGATTAAAGGTTTTATGGGACAAACTACGGCATTCGACCGGAAACTCATCAAGCCGAATATTATTATTTTGGCTGAAAACAAACTCAATGGCGAAGCCCGTTATATTCACGGTGTTAAGGGCAAAGGGATGTTTACGTTTTACGGCGGTCACGACCCCGAAGATTACAGCCATAGAGTAGGGGACCCCAAAACCGAATTAGACCTGCATCCCACTTCGCCGGGCTATCGTTTGATTTTGAACAACGTTTTGTTTCCGGCAGCTAAAAAGAAACATAAGAAAACTTGATGATGTTATTTCTAAATAATTTTTATAGTAGTCTTTTGAATTTGGACTAATTTAATTTTTTTTCAAAATCCTTCGAGATGTTACATACGAGCGCTTCCAATATTTCATATCTAAACGAGATTTCATGACACCTCTAGAGGTTGAAGCGTGCATAAAAATGCCATTCCCCATATAAATACCGACATGATAATATTTGTGAGTCGGGTGGAAAAAGACCAAATCACCGATTTTTAATTGGCTTTTTGATATTCTTTTACCGGCTTTCATCATAGCTTTAGTCGTGCGGGGTAAGTCTTTTTGAAAAGCATCCATATATGCCCGTTGCACAAAACCGGAACAATCAAAACCACGTGAAGTCGTGCCACCGTAGCGATACCGGACACCTTTGTATTTTTTATACACTTTTTCCAGTTTTTGTTTTACAGTATTATGGTGACTTACAGTTGTTTTAGTCGATTTACATTGGGTAAATATTAGCATTATTACCGATAAAATTAGTAGATGTTTTTTCATATATTGATGATTTGATGAAATAATAAATTGAAAATCACTTTCAACTCAATTGCACTTTACCGCTTTCCACTTCGCACTTTTTACTAATTCAAATTCAAATAATTATACAATCTTGTCAAGCTTGTTTCAAAATTTTCCTGTCCGACTTTAAAGTTTAGGTCGGCATGTTTTTCATAAATCTGTTTACGGCTTTCAAAAAGGGCTTTAACATAACCTGTAAATTCATTTTCCTTAAGCTCTTTCAGTAGTGGTCGATGTTGTTTTTGTGTTTTTAACCGACTTATTAAGACATCAATATCGACATTGATGTAAATTTTATAAAATTCTTTTAATTCTAATAATTTACGATTGGTTGGTTGCAAAATACTACCACCGCCTAACGATAATATAACATTATCACGATTTTGTTTAATAAAATTTTTTAAAACCAAATGCTCTGTTCTTCTAAAAGCGATTTCGCCTTCAGATGCAAATATCTGATTGATGGTTTTGCCGGTATATGCTTCTATTTCGGTATCTAAATCTATAAAATCATAGCCAAGTTTTTGAGCTAATTTTTGTCCCAAGCTCGATTTACCTGCACCCATAAAACCGTATAAAGCTATGCGCATTTTTTAAACTTTAAGATTACAAAGATAAGTTTTGATTGTGGATTCTTAAAATTTTTAATTTACAAAATTTTAAGAGAAATTGATATATCTAAATTGCTCAAAACTTTATTTATGTAAGCATTTGATGTCCTTTTAAAAATATTGTATTTTTGCGGTTATGACAAACACAAATTTTAATAATTGGTATCAGGAGATTGCAAATGACCGGCTATTGATTATTGCCGGACCTTGTAGTGCGGAAACGGAAGCCCAAGTTTTGGCAACAGCGCAGGGCGTTAAAAAAGCCGGTGGGCATGTTTTGAGAGCCGGCATTTGGAAACCGCGTACCCGTCCCGGAAATTTTGAAGGCGTCGGCGCTATCGGGTTGAAATGGGTGCAACGTGCCAAGCGAGAAACCGGTTTGTTAACGGCGGTAGAAGTAGCCAATCCGCATCATGTAGAACTAGCGCTTGAGCATGATGTAGATATTCTTTGGATAGGTGCACGTACCAGTGTTAATCCTTTTTCGGTGCAAGAAATAGCCGATGCTTTGCGTGGCACGGGTAAGATTGTATTGGTCAAAAATCCTATTAATCCCGATTTGGCGCTTTGGATAGGTGCCATGGAACGGATAGCCAAAGCCGGTATAGATAAGCTCGGTGCTATTCATCGCGGTTTTTCGAGTTATAAAAAAATGCCGTATCGCAATGAACCGCTATGGCAAATTCCTATAGATTTAAAAACCCGTTTTCCGCAATTGCCGTTAATCAATGACCCGTCTCATATATCGGGTAAGCGTGAAAATGTATTTGATATTGCCCAAACAGCGGTACAAATGCTGTTTGACGGCTTAATGATAGAAACGCATATCGACCCTGAAAATGCTTGGAGTGATGCCAGACAACAAGTTACACCGGACATGCTTGCCGGCATGATTCCTGAATTTGTACCGCCTAAAGATGTGGTCTTTAATGTCGATTTGCTCAAATCATTCAAATTACTACGAAAAGAAATAGATGATTTGGACACCGAATTGGTGCAATTATTAAGAAACCGGCAAGATAAAATCGAAGAGATTGGGCGTTTAAAATTCAAAGAAAACTTGGCTATTTATCAAAAAGAACGTTGGTTAGATATTTTGGAAAAAGCCATCAATAATGCTCGTGACAATCAGGTGAATCAAAAATTTATTGAGCAACTGTTTCGCCTGTTGCATCAAGAAAGTTTAAAACTGCAACATCAAGTATTCAATCACCTTAATTCAGAAAAGTAGTGAAAGGTATCGTTACCAAATCGACCGGCAGTTGGTATGAAGTCAAGAATGAAGCAGGGGAGTGGATGCTTTGTCGCATTCGCGGTAAATTTCGTATCAAAGGCATCAAAACCACCAATCCCGTAGCTGTTGGTGATTGGGTGGATTATCAACAAGAGCCGGATAAAGAAACCGGAGTTATAACATATATTTATCCGCGAAAAAATTATTTATTGCGCCGCTCAATCAATCTGTCTAAACAATACCACATTTTAGCAGCAAATATCGATAAGGTTTTTGTAACGGCAACACTAGTGCAACCGGAAACTTCCACTGTTTTTATCGACCGTATTTTGGTAACGGCAGAAGCATACAATATTCCGGCGGTTATCTTGCTCAATAAAGTAGATTTATTAAACACGGAAGATTTGAAACAGCAAAAAGAAAATTTTTTAAATATTTATCAAAAAGCCGGTTATCCGGTATTGGAAGTTTCGGCTAAAACAGGTAACAATATTGACCGGTTAAAAGCTTTGATGAAAGAGCAAACTTCGATGTTTGCAGGTCATTCGGGGACCGGAAAATCTTCACTAATTAATGCGATTGAACCTGAATTAAATTTGAAAATCGGCGATATTTCACAAGCACACCGACAAGGTAAACATACAACGACTTTTGCCCAAATGTATGATTTGAGCTTTGGTGGACATATTATCGACACGCCCGGTATTCGCGGGTTTGGAGTAGTGGATATGAAACCGGACGAATTAGATAGTTATTTTCCCGAAATTTTTAAACACAAGCAAGATTGTAAGTTTAATAATTGTCGCCATTTAAACGAGCCCGGTTGTGCCGTCAAACCGGCAGTTAAAACCGGTGATATTCCTTTATCGCGTTACAAGTCTTATTTACAATTGCTCGATGAAATTGAAAATGAAACAGGTCCTTACCGGTAATTTAGTTGAAAGTTAAAAGTTGAAGGTTGAAAGTTGTCTTTGTATAACATTGAAATATCGTTTTATGATATAAGGTTATGGCTTCATACTTTTTATTTAACTATTGAAACAAAAATAATCCTGCTATTAAAATAGTAGGATTATTTAGTTTTTATAATGTAAGAATAATATTATCGTAATTTCACGTTTTCAATCACTTCAAAAGTATCGGGGTTGATAACTTCCATATTGATATGTTGTCCATCGACATTAAATAACATCAAGGCATGTAAGGTAGAAAATTTCTTAACGAATTTGCGCCAAGGCGTTTTTTCCAATGAATAATAAGGCGCACCGGCACTACCATTGGTAATTTGTACAAAAGGCTGTTTGAACTTGATTTTTTTGCCGGTCCAATTATCGGGATAGATTGGCGTGTTGTTATTAACTTCTATCCGGCTGTAATTGTGTTCATCGCCGCAGAGTAAGGCAACAAATTTGTTGCTTTGGTTTACCAAAATATCCAAAATTTGGTCACGGCGTTCAATGATACCTTTGTCAACCGGTTTACCGGCAATATAAGGCCGGATTTGGTTATTGCCGTCATACCACATATCATCTTCCATATGTCCGGCATTGGGAAATGCAGGCGTGTGGAAGGTGACAAAAATATGGTCAATGTCTTTATCGGCTTCGTATTTGTCAATGGTCTTTTTGAGCCATTTCAGTTGATTGTCCATAATATAACCATGCACATTTCCGGAAGTCAGCGGAATATCTGCTGTTGACGAAGCATACCAGTAATTAGAATTCATCACAATCATAGCCACATTGCCATAAGTGTAATCATAAACATTTTCTTTGTAAGACGGAAAATCTTCGGTTTTTTTGGAAGGATCATACGCATTGCCGTCTTCCGATTTTAAATCGCTGACCGGCATAGTAAAATTCTCTGCAAAAGTAGCTTCTGCACTATATTTTTTAAACGGAAATTTATCAACGAACAAATGTCCCAGATAATAAGAATGTCCTTTATAACCGGTACGTTTAAAGATGCGTTCAATGGATTCGTGATTGCCCATAGCTACGTAAACCGGATGATAATGCCAATAATTGCCGGCAGCATGTTTCCAGTTGAGCAACTGTAAGTTTTGTTTGTCATTAC
>WFZY01000176.1 GCA_015489265.1 Flavobacteriaceae bacterium
TCAAATAGTGAGCGCCATTTATTTAGATTGGTTAGTTTTAAACAACAATGGCGGTATTTATTAGGTGGAATTATTATCGCATTGCATTGGTTGGCATTCTTTTACGCCATTAAAGTATCTAATGTATCTATTACTTTAGTGACTTTGTCCAGCGGCGCATTTTTTACATCTTTATTAGAACCGATTTTGTTTAAACGCAAAATTTATATATATGAAATACTATTGGGTATATTGATTTTAGCCGGATTTTTAGTGTTGCTCAAAGTAGAAAAAATAGATTTTACCGGTGTTTTATTTGCCTTAATTGCCGCTTTTTTATCCGGATTATTTTCTGTGCTTAACGGTTTATATGTTAAGCAACAATCCGGTGTACAATTGTCTTTTTTTCAGTTGTTTTACGGTTTTATGTTTTTGAGTTTGGTTTTGTTGTTTCGTGGTGATTTATTCCGGTTACCCGTACCGGCACCTATGGATTGGCTGTATTTAATCATTTTAGCAAGTGTCTGTACGGCTTATGCTTTTACGGCTTCAATCTCTTTAATGAAATATTTGAGTCCATATACTATCATGTTGTCTATCAATTTAGAACCGGTATATGGCATTATTTTAGCCGTTTTGGTTTTGGGTGATAGAGAAAAGATGTCACAAGGTTTTTATTTGGGTGCGCTTATTATTTTGATAATCATTGTTTTAAATAGTATCATCAAATACAAATTTCAAAAAATACCCGATTAAATGTTAATGTCTTATGAAGATTTGGAATAATTTTTTACTTTTACACAATTAATCAATTCACAACAAAACTATGGAATATTTAGATTTTGAAAAACCGATACAAGAACTAGAAGAAAATCTTAAAAAATGTTATGAAATAGCTGAAGAAACCGGCATTGATACGGGCTGCAAAAAAATAGAAAAAGAAATAGAAAAGAAACAAAAAGAAATTTTTAAAAACTTAACACCTTGGCAACGTGTACAATTGTCACGTCACCCCGACCGTCCCTTTACCTTAGATTATATCAAAGCATTGGCAGGCGATACATTTATCGAATTGCATGGCGACCGAAATTTTGCCGATGATAAAGCCATGATTGGCGGATTGGGCAAAATCGGCAATCAAACCTATATGTTTATCGGTATGCAAAAAGGTCGCAATACCAAAGAACGCAAGTATCGTAATTTTGGTATGGCAAACCCCGAAGGCTATCGTAAAGCATTACGATTGATGAAAATGGCTGAAAAATTCGGTATTCCGGTGGTGACTTTAATCGATACGCCGGGGGCATATCCGGGTATAGAAGCCGAAGAGCGCGGGCAAGGTGAAGCCATAGCACGCAACATTATGGAAATGACCAAATTGGAAACACCTATTATTACTATAATTATAGGTGAAGGGGCATCCGGTGGCGCCTTGGGAATCGGGGTCGGTGATAGAGTATATATGCTAGAAAATACTTGGTATTCGGTTATATCACCCGAATCTTGCTCATCAATTTTGTGGCGTAGTTGGGAATTTAAAGAACAAGCTGCAAATGCTTTAAAATTAACAGCACCCGATATGCTCAAGTTGGGCTTGATTGATGAAATTATTCCCGAGCCGGTAGGTGGCGCCCATCGCCATCCAGAAGAAACTTTTCAAACGGTTGCTAAGAAAATTGTGACCGCTTACGCCGAGTTAAAAAACATTCCTAAGGACCAATTAGTTGAGCAACGCATGACAAAATATGCTAAAATGGGTGAGTTTACCGAAAAATAAGTACCATGACCTTAAGACAAAAACTTTTAACGCTTGATATTATCGTTTTATTGGCGATTGCAGTTTTTTCACTGTTGATGAACGAATTCGCTAAACAAGATATATTGATAAAATATTTTATCCCGATTATGCTAACCGCTTATTTTATAGGAAGATATATCCCGTTGCAAATCGTCAAAAAACATTTAAATAAGCAAAATAAATAAGAAAAGGCATGCCGTTGCGCATGCCTTTTTCGATTTGAAATAATAACTAAATTCAAAGAACTAGTTACTTGATACTAGCTACTAAAAATAAACATTATGAACGATAAAATAGCCAAATTACAACCCGTTGAAATATGGGAAAACTTTGTAGCGCTCAATGCAGTGCCACGACCATCAAAAAAGGAAGAAAAAGTACGACAATTTATGCTCAATTTCGGAAAAAGTCTCGGTTTGGAAACTTTTGAAGACAAAATTGGCAATGTCATCATTAAAAAACCGGCAACCCCCGGCATGGAAAACCGTAAAACCGTAGCTTTACAATCACATTTGGATATGGTCCCGCAAAAAAACAAAGGTACCGACCACAATTTTGAAAAAGACGGTATCAAAATGCTCATCGATGGCGATTGGGTCACTGCCGATGGTACGACGCTTGGTGCTGATAACGGTATCGGAGTGGCTGCTATTATGGGTTTGTTGGCATCTAAAGATATTCCGCATCCGCCACTCGAAGCGCTCTTTACCATTGATGAAGAAACCGGTATGACCGGAGCGCAAAATCTTGAAGAAGGTATTTTGGATGCCGAAATTATGCTTAATCTCGATACTGAAGAAGACGATGAATTGGATATCGGATGCGCCGGTGGTATAGACATCACGGCAACCGGAACTTACCAAGAAGAAAACACCGGTAAAAACGACAAAGCTTACACCGTTAAAGTTAAAGGTTTGACAGGCGGACATTCTGGTATGGATATTCATTTATATCGTGGCAATGCCAATAAAATTTTGAATCGTTTGCTGTATGAAGGCGCCCCTTGCGGATTGCGTGTTGCCGAAATTCATGGGGGTGGCTTACGCAATGCTATTCCGCGTGAAGCAGAAGCCGTAGTGGTTTTACCGGCTGATAAGGAAGCAAAAATCTTAAAAGCCATGAAAGATTTGTCTGAAACCATTAAGGTGGAACAAGCCAAACAAGACCCCGATTTGACTTTTGTTTTTGAACCGGTTGATCTACCCGAAAAGGTCATGAATAAAGAAGCACAAGATAAATTAATCAAAACGGTATATGTGGCACACAATGGTGTTTACAGAATGAGCCCCGATATGGAAGACTTGGTCGAAACTTCTAATAATGTAGCAAGTGTTAATGTAGCAAACGGTAAAATCCGGATAGACAATTTAACCCGTTCCAGCGTAGAAAGTACCAAAAAAGATTTGGCAAATAATCTGAAAAGTGCTTATGAGTTGGGTGGGCTCGATGTTGAATTAGACGGTTCTTATCCCGGTTGGAAACCCAATCCTAATGCAAAAATATTGTCTATTATGACGGATTTGTATGAAAAAATGTATAATGATAAACCCAAAGTTGTGGCGTGTCATGCCGGATTGGAATGCGGTATCATCAAATCGCATTATCCTAATATGGAAATGATTTCATTCGGACCGACTATTCAAGGTGCCCATTCACCCGATGAAAGAGTTAATATTGAATCCGTTCAAAAGTTTTGGGAATACCTAAAAGAAACTTTAAAAAATATACCTGTGAAAGAATAAGGAATGAGGAGTTGATTAATAACATCGGTCATCGGACACCCGACATCTGACATTCATTAATCAACTCATCAAATAACCAAATAACCAAATCAACAAATAACCAATGAAACAAGACAAACAAATATTCGATTTAATACAAAAAGAAACCAAAAGACAAACCGAAGGTTTGGAATTGATTGCATCCGAAAATTATGTTAGTGACGAAGTGATGCGAGCTATGGGCTCGGTCTTAACCAATAAATATGCCGAAGGTTATCCGGGTAAGCGCTATTACGGCGGCTGCGAAGTGGTAGATGAAGTAGAACAACTGGCAATTGACCGCGCCAAAGAACTTTTTGGAGCCGAATATGCCAATGTGCAACCCCATTCGGGCTCACAAGCCAATCAAGCGGTTTATTTTGCCGTATTGCAACCCGGTGATACCATGATGGGATTTGATTTATCACATGGCGGACACTTGACACACGGTTCACCGGTCAATTTTTCCGGAAAGTTATACAATGTCGTGTCCTATGGTGTAGACGAAGCTACCGGACGTATTGATTACGACAAAATGAGAGAAACGGCTCTAAAACACAAACCTAAATTGATTGTAGCCGGTGCGTCATCCTATTCACGTGATATGGATTTTGCCAAATTCAGAGAAGTAGCCGACGAAGTAGGCGCTTTGTTGATGGCGGATATTTCGCATCCCAGCGGCTTGATTGCCAAAGGCATACTCAGCGACCCGATGCCTTATGCACATATCGTCACGACCACCACACACAAAACTTTGCGTGGACCCCGTGGCGGCTTGATTTTGATGGGCAAAAATTTTGAAAATCCTATGGGACTCAAAACCCCCAAAGGAAAAATCAGAATGATGTCTGCCGTACTTAATTCAGCTGTGTTTCCGGGTTTGCAAGGCGGTCCGTTAGAACACATTATTGCTGCCAAAGCAGTTGCCTTTAATGAAGCATTGCAAGACGATTATATGGCATATATTTTGCAAGTCCGAAAAAATGCCAAAGCCCTAGCCAAAGCACTGGTTGATAGAGATTATAAAGTGATTTCTGGTGGCACCGACAATCATATGATGTTGATTGATTTACGAAACAAAGGCGTGACCGGCAAAGAAGCCGAAAATGCTTTGGTTCGTGCCCATATTACCGTCAACAAAAACATGGTGCCTTTTGACGATAAATCACCGTTTATCACATCGGGTATTCGTATCGGAACCCCCGCTATAACGACTCGTGGACTGGTTGAAGAAGATATGGAACGGATTGCCTTTTTTATCGATAATGTTATCGAAAACATCGAAAATGAAGTGATTATTCACGATACGCGAAACGAAATAGCCAATTGGATGAAAGAAAAACCTTTATTTGCAAAATAATTTTGATATTAAAAAAATATTAGTAAATTTGTAACGAATTTAAAAACTAACCATTATGAGCAAATTTGATGATGTCGTAGCAAAAGCTGCTGACCAATTAAAAAAAGTAGGCGTTAAAGCTGATGACGCTTTATTAAGAGCCATTGCCAAATCACAAGGTCCTTCTATCTATTTAAGAGATGCATCTTTAGTATCTTGTGGTGACGATGTTGAACTCAAAAGAGTTGAAGATAATTTTATTGTAAAAAAACTAGGTGTCACAGATGAAGGTGCTATCAAAAAAGCATTAGAAAGCACGTGTGCTAAGTTTAAAGATGTACGTCAAAAAATGCGTGTGGCTTTTTACTATGTACTTGTTAAAGAATTGAAAAAAGAATCTTATTTTGCTTAATCCAAAGTAAAAATCAAATTAAAAGCTCGCTTTATAGCGGGCTTTTTTTATGAAAACACGCTGAAAGTTCGTAAATTATCCCTATTTTTGCCAAACAATTAAAATAGTATTTATCATGCAAATTGAACAAAAAGATTTAGATAATTTATCGGCACAAATAAGCATCAAAATAGATGAAAATGATTATGCTGAAAAAGTAGAAAAAAAATTAAAAGATTATAGAAAAAATTTGGAAATGCCCGGTTTCCGTAAGGGTAAAGTCCCCATGAATTTAATCAAACAGAAATATGAGCGTGGTCTGATTGCCGAAGAAGTGAACAACCAAATGCAAGATGCCATCAATAAATATTTGGTTGATAATAAAATTTCTATTTTGGGTTATCCTATTCCGTCTGAAAAACAACAAGAAATTGATTGGGCTACTGCAAAAGAATTTGAATTTAACTATGATATCGGCATGGCGCCCGAATTAGATGTTGATTTATCCAAATTAGAAGGTGTAACCGATTATAAAATTACAGCCGATAAGAAAATGATTGATGAAGAAGTTGCCAAAATACAGCAGCAGTACGGCAGTTTTTCCGATTTAGATGAAGTCAAAAAGGACAGTTTTGTTTTGGGAACTTTTACCAATGAAGCTGAAGGAATTAACAGTCAAACGACTGTCAATATGGCTGATTTGACTGCTGCTGCTCAAAAAAAATTAATCGGTAAGAAAAAAGGCGATGTAGTTACATTTCAATCATCGGACTTGTACAAAGATCCGCATACAATGATGCACGCCTTAAATATCGATCACGATAAAGTGCATGGATTGGATGTGCCTTTACAATTTGAAGTAAACGGTGTATTTGAACTAAAACCTGCGGAAATCAATAAAGAACTTTTGGATAAAGTGTTCGGAGAAGGTAAAATTGAAGATGAAGAAGGTTTACGAAAATTTATTAAAGATGATATTGAAAAACAGTTGGAACAAGTGTCTGATAATCAGTTACTCAACGATGTTACCGATAAATTATTGGAAACCGTAAAAGTTGATTTGCCTGCAGATTTCTTAAAACGTTGGATTGAAATCGATTCAGAAGGAAAAATTACCGGTGAAAAAGCTGATGAAGAATATAAAAAAGCCGAAAAAGGTCTGAAATATCAACTAATTGAAGAAGCAGTTGCTAAAAAATACGGTATTAAAGTGACCTATGACGAATTATTGGCATTGGTCAAAGATTTGTTGAAAATGCAAATGTTGCAATACGGACAACAATTACCCGATGAAGCACAAGTAGAAGAAATTGCTCATAATGTATTGAAAAACGAAGAAGAAGTCAAACGTTTAAGCGATCAAATTGTTAAGAAAAAATTGGTCAAACTTTACAAAGAACAAGTGCCGGTTCAAAAGAAACGTATCGGTTACAATAAATTTTTAGATTTAAATAATTAATGAGGGATATAATAGTGTGAAGTAGAAAGCGAAATAGTGGAAAGTGCGCCATTAAATATCAAGAAACAATTAACCTAGCACTAGCCACTTTTTACTAGGTACTAAATTCACCAAATAACCATAAATAAATATGAACAATTTAGGTAAAGATTTTAGAAAATTTGCGCAAGACAAAAAACGCATCAGTAGTTTAACACTCGATGCCTTTGAAAATAGCATGACGCCTTATATTATAGAAGAACGGCAACTCAACGTAGCTCAAATGGATGTATTCTCTCGTTTGATGATGGACCGTATTATCTTTTTAGGAACTGCTATTGATGACCATGTTGCGAATATTTTACAGGCACAGTTGCTGTTTTTAGAAAGCTTGGATGCAAGTAAAGATATCCAAATCTATATCAATTCACCAGGCGGTGGTGTCTATGCCGGATTGGGTATTTATGATACCATGCAGTATATTCGTCCTGATGTAGCAACCATTTGTACGGGATTGGCTGCATCAATGGGTGCTGTTTTATTGGCTGCCGGTGCCAAAGGTAAACGGGCTGCTTTGCCGCATTCAAGAGTGATGATTCATCAACCGCTTGGCGGGGCACAAGGACAAGCTTCGGATATTGAAATTACGGCACGTGAAATTTTAAAATTAAAAGACGAATTATACGAAATTTTAGCCAAGCATACCGGTCAAACTTTGAAAAAAATTGAAGAAGACGCCGACCGTGATTATTGGATGCGTGCCGATGAAGCCAAAAAATACGGTTTGATTGATGAAGTTTTAATGAGAAAAAATAATAGTTAATGAGTGAGAAACATTGCTCTTTTTGCGGACGTCCCGAATCTATGGTGGATATGCTTATTTCGGGTGTTGACGGTTATATCTGTAACGATTGTGCCCGGCAAGCTTATGAAATAACCCGTGCCGAATTTCAAAATACCCATGATGATGGTTTTGTAAGCAATTTGGATGAGCTCAAAAAACCCAAAGATATTTTTGCTTATCTTAATCAATATGTCATCGGGCAAGATGAAGCCAAAAAAACCTTGGCGGTGGCGGTTTATAATCACTATAAACGGCTATTGCAACAAGATACCAAAGATGATGTAGAGATAGAAAAAAGTAACGTCATCATGATAGGGGAGACCGGTACCGGTAAAACTTTGATGGCACGCACCATAGCCAAAATGCTCGATGTACCTTTTGCTATTGTCGATGCTACGGTATTAACACAAGCCGGTTACGTCGGGGAAGATGTTGAAACTATTTTGACACGTTTGCTTCAAGCTGCCGATTACGATGTGGCTAAAGCCGAGCGTGGCATTGTCTTTATCGATGAAATAGATAAAATTGCCCGAAAAGGTGACAATCCGTCGATTACCCGCGATGTATCCGGTGAAGGGGTGCAGCAAGCTTTATTAAAACTTTTGGAAGGCACTACGGTAAATGTTCCCCCGCAAGGTGGTCGGAAACATCCTAACCAAGAATTTATCAAAGTCAATACACAAAATATTTTGTTTATTGCCGGTGGCGCTTTTGCCGGTATTGATAAGATTATCAGTAAGCGTATCAATATGAAACCTTTGGGATATCAAGCGCAAAAACAAGATCATATCGATGAAGATAACATCCTGCGCTATGCCATTCCTACAGATTTGCGCAAATACGGTTTAATCCCTGAAATTATTGGTCGTTTGCCGGTTTTGACCTACTTAAACAGTTTGGATAAAGAAACCTTGAAACGCATCTTAACCGAACCTAAGAATGCTTTAATCAAACAGTATAAAAAACTCTTTGAGATGGATGGTATCCAGCTGGTTGTCAAAGAAGAAGCATTAGATTATATTGTTGATAAAGCCATTGAATACAAGTTGGGTGCGCGTGGTTTGCGTTCATTAGTAGAAGCGACGCTCAAAGACGATATGTTTACATTACCCGGAACCAGACGTAGAAAATTGGTTGTAGATAAAAAATATGTCGAACAAAAATTATCGCAAACATTAATTGATAAAATCAGAAAAGCATCATAAAAAAATCGGTGGTCATTTGACCACCAATTTTTTTACAATATCTCTCTTATAATTTTACAAACTTTTTATTGACCATACCGGTTTTGGCTTTAAAACGGTAAAAATAAGTGCCCGAAGGTAGTTTAGAAATATTTATATCAATTAGATTTTTGCCTTTCTGTAAATCATAAGTGTTTTTCCAAACTTCTCTACCATTGATGTCAAATAATGAAATTTGAACCTGTTCCGGTTGTTTGGCGGTTATTTTCAAATGCATATGATCTTTAGCCGGCACCGGATAAGCAATCATTTGTTGCATATTCAAATTGTCTGTTATGCCGGCGGGATAATCAATGACAATATTATCAATAATCAGCCAGTTGCCCGGAAAATTTCCCGAAAAAGCATTGAACTGTAATGTATCCGGCACATTGGTCAAGTTAATGGGCATTATTTCATGTTGATAGACACTGACATCATTTTGATAGGTTCTACCGAAATTGCCTATTTCCTGCCCATTAAGTTTGAAAATAAATTGTACATCTGGGTCAAAATCGGCATGTCCGGCATAGTGCACTTTGTAGTCCCAACTGATAGCATCCGGTATTTGACTGAGTGCCAAACCGCCGGAAAAGGGCCAATTATCAATGATACCATTTGTTATTGCCCCGACTATGGTATCTTGCTGCTGGTTGACTACCGTATTGAGTTTGACAGCAAAATTCCCGTCTGTTGCATCGGAAACTTTCTCTACAGATAAAGGGTTGGTGTCAATATCCCATTTTAAACTACTGTCAAAATGGTCGGGATAAGATATCGTCCGTTCATCCCAGTTTTCAAAACTATAATTAGGAATAGCCGGAAGTAATTGATTACCGGATTTTAAACTGATACTGTCAAACTGAATCCAACTGCCGTTTTCCATACCAATTTCATCTATGGCATTGGAACTTGCCGCCCCAATCATTAAAGTATCCGATACAACACCGGCAGGCATGTTTGTAGGATAGCAAAATCGGGTCCAATTGTTTGCGTTTCTATTCGCTCCAAATTTGTATAAACGACCGCCAACCACAGTTCCGTTATATTTTAATATTGCTAAAAATAAGGCGGAATCTTGAGCAATCAAGTGAGCTTTATAGTAACCGCAAATAGAATCGACATGTTGACTATAAGGTACACCACCGGTAAAATGGTCGGGGTCAAAATTGACAAAATATCCTGCTGCTAAGTCGCCATACATCTGAGTAGTTTGCAATTTGACCGAATATTGTCCGTGAACGGCATCGTTTGATTGCTCTATAATACCGTAATTTTCATCACCGGAATCGCGATAATCTTGCAAGGATTTAATGACTTGATCTGTCCAGTTTTCAAAACTGTGATTGGTAATTTGCGGATTTTGAGCATATTGAATACTATAAAATCCGAATAAACTTAAAAATAATAATAATTGTTTCATAATCTGATTTTTTAAGTTGCACATTTATTCTTTATAAAGTTAGACCTATTTCTTTTACAAAGTCAATGATTTTTATCAGAAATACATGAATTTTATCATAATTTACTTATGCAAATCAGCTGTTTTAGCGTAATATTTAATTATATTTGTGCCGGATAGGATAGCATATTATTTATGTTTTTTAAACTAATTTCAGACAATTATGTACTCTAGATAATTGTTTTTATTAATTCTAAAATGATTTTTTTATGAAATACGATATTATTGTTTTGGGTAGCGGCCCCGGTGGTTATGTGACGGCTATTAGAGCAGCTCAATTAGGTTTTAAGACGGCTATCATCGAAAAAGAAAATCTCGGTGGTGTTTGTTTAAATTGGGGCTGTATTCCTACCAAAGCATTGCTAAAAAGTGCACAAGTTTTTGATTACATCAAACATGCCGATAGCTATGGTGTGGTCGCGGCTGAACCCCAAGCTGATTTTTCTAAAATGGTATTGCGTAGTCGTGAAGTGGCTGAAAGCATGAGTAACGGTGTATCCTTTTTGATGCGTAAAAATAAGATTACCGTTATCAAGGGCTATGGAAAAGTATTACCCGAAAAAAAAGTACATATAACACACGAAGATGGTTTGGAATCTGTGGTTGATGCCGATCATATCATCATTGCCACGGGCGCCCGTGCCAGACAATTGCCCAATCTGCCTATAGACGGTGAAAAAGTGATTGGTTACCGGCAAGCTATGACTATGAAACAACAGCCCGAATCAATGATTGTGGTCGGTTCCGGCGCTATAGGTGTGGAATTTGCGTATTTTTATAACACTATAGGTACCAAAGTGACCATTGTAGAGTATTTAGACCGTATTGTACCTTTGGAAGACGAAGAAGTTTCAAGACAATTAACCCGTTCATTTAAAAAATCTAAAATTAAAGTCATGACATCTTCCGAATTGCTTTCGGTAGATACTTCCGGTGAAGGGGTGAAAGCTCTTGTCAAAACCAAAAAAGGCGAACAAGAATTGGAAGCTGATGTAGTCTTGTCGGCTGTCGGTATCAAATCTAATATTGAAAATATCGGTTTGGAAGAAACCGGTATTAAGGTTCAACGGGATAAGATTGTGGTCGATGATTACTACCAAACCAATATCCCCGGATATTATGCTATCGGCGATGTAATTAATACACCGGCATTGGCGCATGTGGCATCGGCTGAAGGGATTACATGTATTGAAAAAATTGCCGGTTTAGACCCTGAACGAATCAATTATAACAATATTCCGGGTGCTATTTATACCGAACCGCAAATAGCTTCAACCGGCTATACAGAAAAACAAGCATTGGAAGCCGGACATGATATTTTGGTGGGTAAATTTCCATTTACTGCTAGCGGTAAAGCCAAAGCTGCCGGACACACGGAAGGTTTTGTCAAAATGATTATTGACAAAAAATACGGCGAAATTTTAGGTGCCCATATGATTGGTGACAATGTTACCGAAATGATTGCCGAAATAGTAGCCGCTCGTAAAGCCGAAGCCACCGGGCATACATTGCTCAAAAGCATCCATCCGCATCCGACTATGAGTGAAGCCATTATGGAAGCAGTAGCAGCAGCTTATGACGAAGTGATTCATTTGTAATGTGAGTAATAAGAAAATACCATTTAACCCCAAAGGGGTGACATATTTATAGACATTTAACCGTAATTATAATTTTAAACCACCGAAAATTATGTCAGAAAAAATAAAAGTTAGAACCATGGCGCAATTAGCCGCTGAAGGCAAAGAACCTGAAATTCTGTTTTGGGTGGGCTGTGCCGGTAGTTTTGATGACAGAGCTAAAAAAATCACCAAAGCTTTTACCAAGTTGCTAAATAAAGCCGGTGTCGATTTTGCGGTTTTGGGAACCGAAGAAAGTTGTACCGGTGACCCCGCCAAACGTGCCGGTAACGATTTTTTGTTTCAAATGCAAGCGTCTATGAATATTGAAGTGATGAATGGCTACAATGTTAAAAAAATCGTGACGACTTGCCCGCATTGCTACAATACGTTTAAAAATGAATATCCAGATTTGGGTGGAAAATATGAAGTATATCATCATACCGAATTACTACAATCGTTATTAAACGAAGGCAAACTTAAAGTGGAAGGTGGTAGTTATGAAGGTATGGATATTACTTATCATGACCCTTGTTATTTGGGACGTGGCAACGGCCAATACGAAGCCCCGCGCAGTGTTTTGCAACAATTGGAAATAGATATTAAAGAAATGGCACATCACAAAGAAAATTCTTTATGTTGTGGTGCCGGCGGTGCACAGATGTTTAAAGAAGCTGAACCGCAAAAAGAAGAAATTTTTGTCATGCGAACCCGTGAAGCTTTAGAAACCCAACCGAAAATTATTGCTACAGCTTGTGCCTTTTGTAATACCATGCTTACAGACGGCGTCAAACACTATAACAAAGAACAAGAAGTTAAGGTCTTGGATATTGCCGAGATTTTGATTGAAGGGGTAAAATAAATTATTAGTAACAAGTAACAAGTAGCAAGTAACTAGTATCAAGTTGGATAAGGGATAAGATTAATTGAAAATGGAAAATGGAGAATTGAAAATTAACAGGTGGGATACTTTTGTAAGCTCAGTAACTGAATCTAAAATGTTATAAAATATGAAGAGTCTTATCTTTTTGAAGGAGCAACGACTGAGAAATTTTAATATCAAAATGGGGATTTCTCACTACGTTCGAAATGACACATGATATAAAAAAAACCGCCTGAAATTTTCAAGCGGTTTTTTATATAAAATTATGAAGCAAAACTTATTTGATATATTCTACTTCTTTCTTTTTTTCGGTAGTTAAAAATTTGGTAAAGCCCTGCGCAATCATCCATTTGTCACTATAGATTTTTCCCATATATCTCGAACCGTGGTCGGGGAAAATAATGACGACATGGCTGTTTTCATCAAAAAAACCGGCTTTATCATACAAATGTGCCGCTTCTAAAGCAGCGCCGCTGGTATATCCTGCAAAAATCCCTTCTTTAAGTGCTAATTGTCGGGCTTTATAGGCGGCATTTTCATCGGTAACTTTCATAAAGTTGTCGATTAAATCAAAATCTGTGGCTGTCGGAATCAAATTTTTGCCCAAACCTTCTATACGATACGAATAGATTTCGTTAGTATCAAATACCCCTGTTTCATGGTATTTTTTTAAGGCGGAACCGTAGGCATCTACACCTAAAATTTTAATATCCGGATTTTTTTCTTTTAAGTAGCGGGCAATACCCGAAATAGTTCCACCTGTTGCGGCACAAGCAATGACGTGGGTAACTTTACCTTCGGTTTGATCCCATATTTCAACACCGGATGAAAAGTAGTGAGCTTTGATATTCAATTCGTTAAAATACTGATTGACATAAAGCGACCCGGGATTTTCTTCGTGCAGGCGTTGGGCTACGGAATAGTAAGAACGCGGATCTTCCGCCGCCACTTCCGACGGGCAAACATAGACTTCAGCTCCCATGGTTTTAAGCATATTGATTTTGTCTTCGGTAGCTTTATCTTTTACCGCCAACATGACTTTGTAACCGCGAACGGCACCAAGCATCGCCAAGCTAAAACCGGTATTACCCGAAGTCGTTTCGATGATAGTGTCGCCGGGTTTGAGAAGTCCTTCGGCTTCCGCTTTATCAATGATATATTTAGCAATTCTATCTTTGACCGAATCACCGGGATTAAAAGATTCTAATTTGCCGTAAAAATTTCCTGTTAAACCTTCCGTTACTTTGTTTAATCTGACCAATGGTGTATCACCTATCAGTTCCAGAACATTATCAACAATCTTAGGATTATTTTTCATCTGTTACCAATTTTTCTTTGTTGTTTTGCAGTCTAGCATACGCATAAACTATGCAAAAATAAAAATTTTTATCGAATAATCTTGTAATTTGTGTTACAAGTTTATGATTTCGGTTTTTTCTTTTGGATGAGTTGTTTTCCCGTTATAATCAGAATAACCCCCAAAATAGATAAAATTCCACCGATAATTTGTAATTGTCCGGGTATTTTTTTGAAATATAAATAACTGCCGATCAATACAAATAGCCCTTTGGTAGAAGACAAAATAGCTTTACGACTGACTTCAATATACTTGATGGCATATAATCCTGCGGTTGCTGTTAGAAATGGACCGAGAAAGGCGCCAATCAAGACATTTTTTAAAGCGGAAGTTGAAATATGAAATGACAATCCTTCTATTTTCATCATCAATAGTGAAAATAAAAATAAATAAGTTGTACGGTTGATAGTCAATAAAATAGGTGAAAATTTAACCACATTTAATTTCATTAAAATGGCACTGGTAGCCCCGAACAGGGCAAACAGTAAAATGTATATACTACCGTCAATGAATATTTCTTCGGGTTTGATCCATTTGGGATTGTAACTCAATAGAAAGGCAGCCGATAAAGTCAAAATAATACCGGCTATTTCCATTTTATTAAAGCGTTCTTTTAAAATAATAAATCCGAGAATCAGGACAAAAACCGGAGTTAAATTGCCCATAAAGGCAACGATAGCCGGATTAGGCATGGTATTAATGGCTTTGAAAAAGAAAGTAGTAGATGCTATTTCAATCAATCCGAATAAAATCAGAAGCAGAAAATCCGGTTTTGAAAATTCTTTTATTTTTTTAAACGATTTTTGTTGAAATGCCAGTATTAAACTTAAAACCAGTCCGGTGGCAAACCAATAAAATCCGAATTGGGGCAACTTGAGTTCTTGCAAAGCGGCTTTACTGAAAATATAGACATTGGACATAGCCAATACACCAATTAAGGTTAAGAGATAACCTTTAGTTTTATCGGGAAGTGCCTGCCAAAATTTCTTCATTTAAAAACATCGTAAAAATTCTTTGCAAAGAAACAAAATATGAGCCAGATGCAAGCCATATTTATTTCTAAAAACAATTTTTGAATCAAAATAGCAGCATTTAAGTGCTTATTTTGATTTGGATTTCGGATCATTTTCCTGTGCCTGAATAGCCGTAATCAAAATGGTGTTATAGACATCATCTACTGTACAACCGCGACTCAAATCGTTGACAGGTTTGTTCAATCCTTGCAACATCGGTCCAATGGCTAAAGCGCCGGTTTCACGTTGTACGGCTTTGTAGGTGTTATTTCCGGTATTTAAGTCGGGGAAAATCAAGACGCTGGCTTGTCCGGCAACCGGTGAATCCGGCATTTTTTTCTTGCCGACATCCGGGTCAACAGCGGCATCGTATTGGATAGGTCCTTCAACCAATATATCAGGTCGTTTTTCTTTAACAATCTCAGTGGCTTTACGGACTTTTTCGACATCTTCCCCTTTACCCGAACTGCCGGATGAGTAAGATAACATCGCTACTTTGGGTTTGATACCGAATTTTTTAGCCGAGTCGGCAGAGGCAATGGCTATTTCGGCTAATTCTTCGGCATTGGGGTTCGGATTGATGGCACAATCGGCAAAAGCAGATACACGGTCAGGCAAGCACATAAAGAAAACGGATGATACCAATTTGGCATCAGGTTTGGTTTTTATCAGTTGCAAAGCCGGACGAATGGTATGTTGGGTGGTATGAATAGCACCGGAAACCATACCATCGGCATCGCCGGTCAGTACCATCATGGTACCGAAGTAAGATGGATCTTTAACCAAATCATATGCTGTTGCTTCGGTAATGCCTTTATGCTTACGCAATTCGTATAATTTTTTGGCATAGCGGTCTAATTGCGGGGCATTTTCGGGGTCTATGATTTCTATTTTATTACAATCCAGATTGATGCCTTTGTTTTTAACGATATTACAGATTTGATCTTTTTTTCCAAGCAACACAATATCGACTAAACCATTGGCTTGCAAGCGGCAAGCAGCTTTTAAAATACGCGGGTCGGTGCCTTCGGGTAAAACAATTTTTTTATGTTCACGTCCTGCCCATTCTTCCAAATTATACAAAAACATGGATGGCGTCATTTTTTCATTTTCATAATGAATCAACTTATCCAGAATTGGTTTGACATCGACATATTTTTTAAACAAACTGATAGAACGCATAATTTTGCGGGTATCAAACGGGTTGATTCGGGGTTTTAAGCCGGCAATTTTTGCAGTTGTTTCATAGGTATTCGGATTAACCACAACAATTGGCAAGCTGGTATTAACGCCTTCTATCAATTTGATAATTGGTTTTTCAGGCATTAGACCGCCGGTTAAAACCAAGCCGGAAATACTCGGATAGTTGTCACTTTTATCGGCTTGAATGGCGCCGAGTATCAAATCGGCACGGTCGCCCGGCGTAATAACGACTGATTTGTCGCGCAAACGGTTTAGATAATGCCGCAGTTGCATGGCACCGACTTCATATTGTTTGACCGGTTTTTCTAAATGATTTTCTCCAAAAAGCACTTTACCGTCAAAATAGTTCAAAATATCACGCATACTTGGTTTAAGCAAATTTTCATCGCGAGGAATAGCTGCGACATAAGTGTCTTTATCAACCAGTTTTTTAATGCGACTGACAACGGTTTTTAAATTTTTAGGTTTGATTTTATTGGCAATAATGGCAGGGACTTCAACCTTTTCATCTTTAAAACTGTCATACGCCAATTTGATATTACTGATATATTCTTCAAATGTTTTTGAAACGCCACTGGAAACTAATATGGTAGGAATGGATAGGTTTGAAGCCAACTTCACATTCAGTTCAAATTCTATCATGCTACCTTCTCCTGAAAAATCACTGCCTTCAATCAAAATAAAATCAAACTTTTTTTCGAGTTTTTTGTATTTTCGGATGATGGTTTCCAATATCTTGTTTTCTTGTCCTTGGTTTAATAAGTCTATAATGTCACTTCTGGTAAAACCGTATGCATCATCGTAGGACAAGTCTAATTTGAAAAATTGAATCATAGTCATGATATGATTATCCTTTTTGCCTTCCGGATAGTCATTAATCACCGGTCTGAAATAACCGACTTTATTTTTTCGGGTTAATAATTCATTCATCAAACCAATGCTGATGAGTGATTTTCCGCTAAATGCTTCTATGGTGGCAATATAAACTGCTTTGTTCATTATGATGTGTTTTTTGTATTGCAAATTTAGGTATAAAACTCCCCTTAAAAATGATTTTTTAGATTTTTTCATAAAAAAAACGCCGAAAATTTTCGACGTTTACAATAACTTTACATTTGAATAAAAATCAAATGATGCATTTCTATTTAAAATTGCAGAATATGCTTATTTGATAACTTCAGCTATTTTTTTACCGATTTCGGCAGGTGATTCCACAACATGAATACCATGTTTTCTCAAAATTTTCATTTTGGCTTGTGCGGTATCATCTTTACCACCGACTATAGCACCGGCATGTCCCATAGTTCTACCTTTTGGTGCAGTCTGTCCGGCGATAAAAGCCACGACAGGTTTTTTATTTCCGGTTTCTTTGATGTATTTGGCGGCTTGTGCTTCTAAGTTTCCACCAATTTCGCCAATCATAACAATAGCTTCGGTTTCGGGGTCATTCATAAACATTTCAACGGCATCTTTGGTTGTTGTGCCAATGATAGGGTCACCACCAATACCTATGGCAGTCGTGATACCCAATCCTTGTTTGGATATTTGGTCAGCAGCTTCATAGGTTAAGGTACCTGATTTGGAAACCAACCCGATTTTTCCTTTTTTAAAGACAAATCCGGGCATAATACCGACTTTGGCTTCACCGGGTGTAATGACGCCCGGGCAGTTAGGTCCTACCAAACGTACGTTTTTATCGGCAATATAATCACTGACTTTGACCATATCGGCTACCGGTATTCCTTCGGTAATGGCAATAATGGTTTTGATGCCTGCTTCAGCAGCTTCTTTAATGGCATCAGCAGCAAATGCCGGCGGCACAAAAATAATACCGGTGTCGGCGCCTGTTTTATCAACCGCATCTTTAACCGTATTAAAAACCGGTTTTCCTAAATGTTCCTGACCACCTTTGCCGGGTGTGACGCCACCGACCACATTGGTGCCGTAATCAATCATTTGTTGGGCGTGAAATGTGCCTTCACTACCGGTAAATCCTTGAACGATGACTTTTGAATCTTTATTTATTAATACACTCATTTTTTATAAATTTTGGTTTGTAAATATGCGCATTTTTTTTGAATAAAATATGGGATTATATCATTTTTTGAGGAATTGAGGATCTATACCATTTTATAGAATGTTTTTACCTTTGATGTATGCTTATTATTCCATATAATAATACTGGTCTTTATTTGAGGAAATGAGGATCAGAGATGCTAAATCATAACGCATATCTACGCGTTTCTACTTGTTATTTGATACTAGCTACAAAAACATTCAACATTAAAACTTTATGAATATTTAATATGAGAAGTAGCATGCTGGGGTTCTACTTTACGCGCTCTTGATATTCACCGGTTTCCGTATTGATTTTTATTTTATCTCCTTCATTGATAAATAAAGGGACACGAACTTTGGCACCAGATTCTACAGTAGCCGGTTTGGTGGCATTGGTGGCTGTATTTCCTTTAACACCGGGTTCGGTATGTGTTACTTCCATGATGACGGTTGCCGGCATTTCTAAAGTTAAGGGTGTATTGTCATCGGCTTTCATCAGTATCGTTACCGTTTCTCCTTCTTTTAAGAATTGCGGTGCATCGATCATAGTTTCCGGCAATTGAATTTGGTCATAGGTTTCATCATCCATAAAATGGTAGGTGTCGCCATCATTGTATAAATATTGAAATTTTCTGGTTTCAATACGGATGTCGTCAATTTTATGACCGGCAGAAAATGTATTGTCAATGATTTTTCCGGTGGTTAAGCTTTTGAGTTTTGTTCTAACAAATGCCGGACCTTTTCCGGGTTTGACATGTAAGAATTCGATAATTTTGTAAATATCGTTATTGTGTTTGATACACAATCCTTTTCTGATATCGGATGTTGTTGCCATAATTTTTTATTTTTAGTCTTGTTTATATCCTTTAATGATTCCTCGTCCGCCTTTGGCATCTCTGATGAATTGGATAATTTCATCTCTTTCATTTGAAAAAGGTAAATTAGCTTCGATATATTCAACAGCGACGCTATTATTTTTCATGATTTGAAAAATATAACGGTATATGTTTTGAATTTCTTGAATTTTTTCCGGTGAAAAACCTCTACGTTTTAAGCCGATTGAATTGACACCAACATATCTTAAAGGTTCTTTGGCAGCTTTGATATAAGGCGGCACGTCTTTTCTAACAAGACTACCACCGGAAATCATAGCATGTTTGCCTATTTTAACAAATTGATGTACGGCTGATAAGCCGCCCAAAATAGCCCATTCGCCAATTTCAACATGGCCTGCTAAAGCCACATTGTTTACCAATATAGCCCGGTTTCCTACACGACAATCATGAGCGACATGCGCATTAGCCATAATCAAACAGTGATTGCCGACTACGGTTTTGCCACTGGCTTTGGTACCGCGATTAACCGTAACATTCTCTCTGATAGTGGTATTGTCCCCAATAATTGCCAAGGATTCTTCACCTTCAAATTTTAAATCCTGTGGTTCGCCGGCGATCACACTTCCTGAAAAGATTTTACAGTTTTTTCCAATACGAGCGCCTTCCATTATGGTAACATTGGGTCCTATCCAAGTCCCTTCACCTATTTCAACGTTTTTGCTGATGCTGACAAAGGGTTCAATAACGACATTTTTGGCTATTTTGGCTTCCGGATGGATGTATGCTAAGGGTTGATTCATTCTTATGTATTTTATTTTTTTACTATTTGTGCCATTAATTCAGCTTCTGCTACAAGTTGCCCGTTGGCGTAGGCATAAGCTTGCATATGA